>NZ_PNFF01000003.1 GCF_028888695.1 Bacillus methanolicus
CCATTCTGATTTATCAATTCAGTATGTTTCATGTAATATTCTCCATCTATCAATTCGGCATTAAAAAATTCTGTTAATACACTCCCTAAACTTTCAAAATCCATTAGAAGACATTCATCCACCAACTCTTCAAACAAAAATGTCGATACACGCTAGAGTATCAATAATTTGAGTAAGTTCCATTTCGGACTTAATAAAAATTACATCATCGGGTGGGCCAAAATAA
The DNA here is from genome assembly GCF_028888695.1 of Bacillus methanolicus. Classification (NCBI taxonomy): domain Bacteria; kingdom Bacillati; phylum Bacillota; class Bacilli; order Caryophanales; family Bacillaceae; genus Bacillus; species Bacillus methanolicus. The sequence continues at coordinate 227 of NZ_PNFF01000003.1, forward strand.
TGAACAATTTTATAAATATAAGCCAATTATGTTTGCCTCCTTCGTTAGTAGTTACTTATCAACTTCGAAAAATCACACGCTAATCTTTTAATCCGTATCGTTTATTAATCTCAGCAACCCTGATCGCATTCTCCTCGAGCGCCTTTTTCACCTCTTTCCGTATAGTTTCCGCATATTCGTTGTTCTTGTCGCGCACTTCCTTAATGATTTTAAAATCGACTTCATCTCGTCCATACATTCGATTTAGTACAACGTAGTCAACAAATAATTCTTTCATATACTCAAGGTTTCCGAAGCCGTAAAATTTCCCGTTTAAATAGCACTTATACAACGTACTCATTTGTTCATCTCCTTCGTACTATGCAATAACATTTTTAATTTCAGATACTTGATCGTCCGTTAATTTAGAAGTTGAGACAGAACCACCATCTTCAAAAACGGATAAATGAAAATCCCCATCATGTTTATAAAGAACAACAAATTTACCTGTTTTAACTTCCACTTCAATGCATTTATCAAATACAATTAATTTATCCCCATCATAAAGATCACAATACCCTTCACTGAAAGCTAATGAAAGAATACAAAAAGTTTCTTCATCTCCGTATTTGTTGATTGTTTCGCTCGAAACCCCGACATCATTAAGTTTTTTATGATTTTCTTCATTGTTTTCTACAAGAAGATAACATTCATCTCCACCGTTTTCTTCAATCACTTCTAAGCTATTAAGAACATCTAAAATTCGTTTTTTTTCAGTGAAATTCATTTTGAATCTCCTCCATAAATAATTGATTTGTTACGCGTAATGTGTCAACTGAACAATTTTTAGCAAAGTCGAATTCACTTACTTTATTTCCTTTTTCAGAAATTACCGTTCTTCCATTTGTATACTTCCAATAAACTTCCTTATCTAAATTAAAGTAATCGCATAGTTCTCTAAAGATATATGAAGTTAGATTGAGATCTAATTTTCCTTTTATAGCATCTTCAATTATCTCGGGAGAGAATTTTGTTTCATTTGACAGTTGAGCAAATGATACATTTTGTTCTTTCATAAGTTCAGAAATAACAAATCTTAAATTACCTAGAGCTAGTAATTCTTCATTGTTGACAGTTATATTATTTTTCTTTAAATACTGATACACCATTACCTTATCACTCATTTTCATCACTTTAATTTTCCTCCTATCTATGTCGCAATATGAAGATAATGTGCAGCAATAATTGATTTTGCAATAAGATCATAAATTAGCTGTTCTCCTCTTGGTAAAGTGAGAGGATTTACAATTTCTTCTGTTAAAACTATTGCAAAATGTTCCGTTACCCGATCTTTATCCACGTACCTTTTATCTTTGGAAATATCTTTGGTTGTACCATTAATTAGAGGTTTGTATTCATCTAACTTGGCTAGGTTATTTAAAATGCTTGGTAGCCACTTGGCTTCTTCCGGAGTAATATACCGGCTGTCACTTCTAGGATATGTAATTAACGATCTATCATATAATGATTGTGCGTAAGATAAGACAGCTGCTGGGGACATACCGTATAATCGATTCGCTTCCATCTGAAGAGCCGAAAGGTTATAAAACTGCGGTGGAGGACTTCTTTTTTCCTCTTTTATAACTGAATAAACCTGTGCACTATTGTCTTTACAAAAGTCAGCCAGAGCTTGTGCTGCTTCCAATTCGAAAATATGATCTGCATCTTCTTTAAACCATTTACCAACAAGCTTGTTTTCACCAAATTGAAACTCAGCTTCACAATCCCAGTAAGGTTTACTAACAAAATTTTCAATTTCTTTTTCTCGTTGATAAATGATTCCCATCAATGCTGACTGTACTCGACCTGCTGAAAATGTTTTATTTATTCCTTTTTCTGAAAGCAGAATCGATAAAGTCCTTGTTACTGAAATTCCAACTAACCAATCTGCTCTCTGCCTGGAAATAGCTTCATAATAGTATCCTTTAAATTCACGATTATCTTTTAAATTTTGAAATGCTTTAATTACACTGTTTTTCGTAAGTGAAGAAGTCCAAAGGCGCTTAACTGGTTTTTTATTATTTAAAAAATACAGAATTTCGTCAATTAAAAGTTGACCTTCCCTGCCGGCATCGGCTGCATTTATTACAAAAGAAATTGTTGGATCTTTTAAAAACTTTTTAAAAGTTTGAAAGTATTTCCTTTATGATTCTATAATTTCAATTTGAATTGAGTTGGAATGATTGGGACTGTATCAAGTAACCATTTTTTGAGAGATTCATCATAATCTTCAGGAGCAAATAATTCTAAAAGATGTCCACAAGCACTTATAACCACCGCACCTTTTGGAAAAATTGAACAAGGTTCGATGGCTATGTGATCACCCTTATTATTATGTGGAAAAGGGGAAGCTAACTTTTTAGCTTGATCAGGTTTCTCAGCGCATATTAAACACCTTTCCATTAAAAGCGCCTCCCCAATTATTTTGAATAATTCTTGAATCTATTTTTTCGAGAGAAAAAAGGACGGTTAATATATAAATTTTTCCGTGGTTTTTGGCCTTCTGACTGATCCTTTGATATATACTCTTCTCGTATAACTTGTCTTTGAAACTCAATTTGTTTCATTAAAATTTCCTCCTAATAAAATTTTTTCAGCAGCAACATATAGAAGACAGTTTTTAATACGTTCTGAATCTATACTACTACTAATTCGAACCAACTCATCTGGGTTATCCAATTCTCTAATAGCCTGAATTAACTGTAACTCTGCTTCACTTACTTCAATAACCGTTTTTGTTATTTCATGAGGTACTCTTGTTTGTTCGCCAAATTTATAAATTTTCAATTATACTTACTCTCCTTAAGCTGCACTGCAATTTAGATGTTCAACACACATTTGAATTGCCCCTGATGCTCCAAATCCGTTATGAAATAACAGATCTTTTCCTTGCTTTTTGCACAATTCTTTTACGATATCCATGCTCACATGCCCACACGCGCCGAGTAGGACCACTACACAATCTGCTTTTTTTATTAGATTCCGAAACTCTTTTTTGTTACCGCCGTTTCTTGTTTTTCCAGAATGGAAAATCACATCAACTCCTTGTTTCTGGCCAATTTTTCTATATGTACCTTCTTGATATCCTCCAATGATAGCGATTGTTTTTTTCATAATTAAGCCTCCCTGTATAAGACGTAAATTTATAATAAATATAACACATATTACATCAAATACAAGTATTATTTCCTAATTATTCTTTTTTTGTAGTTTTTTGAGAAAGAAATATCCTATATCAGGATGTACATAAACATCATCATGTTCCAGTATTTCTTCAAGTACAGTCAGTAATTGATTGGTTGGCATATTTTTTAATAGAAATCCATCAAATAAATCTAATTCTATATAGCTTTGAATATTGTCGGGTTTCAGACCCAATAAAACCACTTTTGCTCCTTTTTTGCGCATCTCGATAAGAAACCGTTCTATTTTGGAATTAGAGATTCTCTCTATAATGATTAGTCTGGGGACATCTTTATTCTCATATCGGAACTGTTTCGAATCGGTTCCGATAATATCAAAAAACCGGCCATATTTTAGTTCAAGTAGTTTCTTTAAACCTTCTCTAAAAGAGGTTTTATCATTAATGATCATGATATTTTCCATTGAACACATATCCCTCCTTTTCCACACAAAAAACCCTTGCCGTAAATGCACATACTCGTAGCGCATCTACAACAAGGGTTCGTCCCTTTGATTATTTAATTAAAACTTATTATACAATAATGTCTTCTAATCGTCACTATTACGAAGAGCCTTTTTTCCAATTTACTGGTTTAGGACAGGAAATTGATGAAATTTCCCCATTAACCAGTAAAGCATATTGACCGTAACCCTCTTCATCTATGACCCATGCCATTTTAGAGGCTATAGAAAGAGAAGACTTGTGGTCATGTAATGGAATTGGAGACTTATATACCCTCTTACTCCAACCCATTTCGGCCTCACTTTTATTTTTAGGTAAAGGAATCGGTTTTTTACATTGACTAATGATCCAACATCCATACTGTCTACAAGGGGAAACATACCAGAATGCATCATCTCTATTTGAGGAAAAGTCCGGTTTTAACGGATATGTGTAATTTTTTTTAAGAGATTTTCCAACTAGTTCATGAAAGATTTCTTCATCATTCAAAAGGTAATCAGCTTCTTCCTCGATTAATGAAAATCTAAAACCAACTTGGTCTTTTTTAGGCATGGACATTTCATTCTTGCTTAAAAAAAATCCACATCTTGCTGCTTCATAAGGGCTATCTACATTTATGTTTTTATTAATAGAACATTTTCCAGTAATCTCATCAAAAAGATCACAAGAATTTCGACAAGTAATATCATTGTTTAAATTTATATTTCGGTTGTTATCTACTACAAGCTTCAACATGGAATCACCTTTTTATGTAGAATTAAGCAGCTCCCAACACAATTGGCATTAATGTTGTTAGAACTGTTAATAGAGCTGCGCTCACCCACAATCTTTTACTCCATCTTCCATACTCTGGATGGTCGATAAAATGATAAAACATGTAGAAGACTAAACCAATTAAAACCATTCCGATGGAAGTATAGTAACCGGTGGATTTTATTAAGTTAATAATATCACTTGCAAGCAGTGTAACATTTTTACTATTTGTAGTAAATATTATAATTACCATTATACGGATAAAAAAGAAAGTTATGGGTACCCAAATTAATACGCCAGTAGAGAATTTCATGACTTGTCCAGTTTTTGTTACTATGGAATATCCCATTCTAACAACACCCATTAAAAACATAATGGTAAATAAAGCGGAGAAAATAAATGAAATAGTTGGAGCTAAGCCATTAATGCTTTCAGTCCAGGTATTTACTTGATTATTAAAACTAGGCTCAGATCCCCTGTTAAGAATAGGATTCGCTTTTGCTGATAACGGTAAGACAAATGAAAAAATTACGATCAAAAGGATTATGTAATATCTTCGTAAATTCATTTTTTCCCTCCATTGCCTTCAAATCGGAAACAAACGGCTGATTCAAATGAAGCAGTACTCATTTTGCCATTAACTACTGGTACTTTAGTAATAAATTTATATCTTCCTTTATTATAATCTAGTACATGGTCCAACGTAGCTAACCATTGGCTAAGAATTTGTTGATTGATAACTTGATTGTTTACAAGAATTGAATTTACCTTTCGCCCATCTAATTCCATAGAAAAAAGAATTGTTTTAAGGGTATGTTGGTGTCCTTTAAAGGTGACATTCTTTATGTAAGGACGGAAAGGAATTAAACTAATAAAAAGTATTCTGGCAGATTGTAAAATTTGATGTTTTTCCGTTTGTCTGGAAAAAATACCTGCACTTACTTCAAAGCGAATATTGGCATGATCCATACTTCCATCAGGCAAAACATCTATATCCGCATTGAAATTAACTTCTAATTTTTTATTTAATTGCCTAGACATTGGTGATAACCAGCTCAATTCTGCAAAGAGAAGGTTATCTTCTATATTGTCATAGTACTCACTATTCTGTGGTATATCTTCAATGCCGTGGGCTTCAATATTTAATGCCTTAGCGGTGGCAGAAAAACTAAATAAAACATTCTTTAGGCCTACTTTCTGCTTTTGAAGTGTCTCTTTAATTTCTAATATTTGATTATCATTAAGTTGAGAGCTGGTAACCACTATTCATGTTCCCCTTTCCAAAGTATATAACAAAAAATGGCTAGTCAATAAACCGAACTAGCCTTTAAAATCCAATTCGGTAACTGGCTGGCATAACATTAAGTCTTAGCCCCTATAGTTTTGCGTCTTCATCTTTCGATGAATTTGCCTTTATCAATGTTACAGGAAATATTTTGGTGTATGCCTAAAGTTCGACTCATTATATTATAATTTACCCATATTAGTTGTCGTAATTTGTCGAATTCTTAACAGTTTTGCCAAAATTGTATAATGTTACATATTTTATAGTTAGAAAGCTGGATTTTAACTCCTGTTCCAAAGAAACAGTACTTATTTCCTTGGAGCAAGAGGCGACAGAAGTCGCGCTCTCTTTGTTTCTAAATAGCCATTTGCTCTTTTTGAAAGCAATATTCTTCATCCGGGATAACGTAATCTTCAGATACATCCATTTCCAAACGGAATATATTATCAACTGTTACATTTTTTCCGTTTCGAATAACATCCAGGATTAGCACATCACCTTTTTTTAATTTTGTTGCTTTTTCTCCAACGTTGATCCAAATCCTTTTACCGTCGGAAACGTGGATATAAGACTCTTCCATACCAACGATTGTTACGACCCATTGTTGAGGTCCATTGATGCAATCTGCTATTTTGGCGGAAGCAAATTGCTCATAGCCAGTTGGAGAATTTTCCTCCATTTCATCTAGATCAGCCATCTGAATATATTCTTCTTCCTCTCCATATTCAGCAAGACTAGACAGTTCATATCCATGGTCTATATCTAGTTCATACTCGATTTCTTCACTTGGTTGGTCAAGTTCAAAAACGGGATTCACATTATCGAACTCACCCAATCCCAATTCTTGTTGAACTTCTTCAAATAACCCTTCGGTAGCTTCATCAAGATCAGAAAATGTTACTTGATCAGGGTCTTCTATTAGAACGGGATTTATTACTTGAATAGGCTGGCAAGAAATAATTTCCTCCTTGGACTCCGTACAATCTACTTCTAGCTGAGTCAAACGCTCAAAGTATTCGTAATGGCTCCGGATCTTTAATTCTTGACAATAAACAAAAACATAGTATTCAACTAGCCAGTAAAAATATACTAGCCAGTCCATTGTTAAGGTTAATGTCACTTTCATTTCCTCCCAATTTAAAATAGTTCAAACGCTAATTGACCAGTAACTGGTCCATTACGTTTCTTTCGAGATTTATTCTCCTCTTCCTTAATTTCAAATAAAGATATTTGTTGGTTTTCAACAGTCGCGGCAACTTCTCTTTCAAATTCGGTTAAATAAGCAACAATTTCCCCATCTACGATACAATCAAATCCAAAAGCTGCAACAAGATCTACTTCTAATACGTTATTAACGAAGGTAAATCCATTAACAATGCCTTTTTCAATGTTTGCTGTAATGGTAGTTGCTTTCCGAATAAGAACGTTCCTAGAAGAATCAGATTCAATTTGCTGATTAACCCAAATAATGAATTGCTCTTTAGGTGTGAGCTGTTTCTGTTTCTTTTTGCCAATACCGGCCAAAATTTCTCTTGCTCGGTCAGATGCTTCAGCAACCCATTCTTCAGTAGAACCTTTAAGGACAACACCTTTTTTTATGGATTTAATAAGCATGGACTGTAGATCACCTTCATCACCAAGCATTGCGTTCAATCCGTCTGTGCTTACGTCTCCATTAATCGCACCCGCTGCTTTATTTTTCATCGCTATCAAGGTAGCCATTTGTTCTTGGAAGGTATGTTTGTAAGAAAGATAATATAAACGACATTCTTCCGTTTGCCCAATCCGCCAAGCGCGCCTTGCCGCTTGATTGATGGTGAACAACGACCAGCTGAATTGATAAAATATTAAAGTTGGAGTGCATAATAGGTCGAGTCCTACTTTAACAAGTTCCTGTGAAACAATGACTACATCGTAGCCTTCTTTCACTATTTTTTTCCGCAACCATTCACTGCGTTTATTGGTTTGGGTAGAACTAGTATCCATGATTGCTACTTTCGCACCGATTTGTTCAAGAATATACTTGAGGCGTGGACGGACATCTCTACCTTCTACACTTGAACCAGTATCTCTCACGTAAACGATTGATTTTCGACCTTCTTCCATTTCCCCTTTAATGATTTCTTGGAGCTTCTTCTCTTTATTAAGAATCCGCTCTGTAGGGAAGGGTTCAGGGCTCCAAATCAACTCCCTCTTTCCGTCCTCTGTTTTGATAGAGAAAGAAGGATAGGTAAATGGATTATCCGGATACGCTATACCTGTTTGAGTAAGAGGTAAATAGAGTTTATGGCCATCGTCTCGAGAATCGATTTCCCGTTCAAATGTTGCCACCATATTTTGATAATGTTGCCTTAAATCCTCGTCTAAATCGACTAGAATGGTAGGTACATTGATTAATTCCACTGGGTCCGGCCAAACATCAGTAAGTCTTACGAGTACGCTATTTTGCACAAGGAATTTACCAAATACAAAAGGCGAAATACCAGGTAAGACTTTTTCTGTTCTTTTCGTACCGCCCCTAGATTGTTTGTTTGAATACTCGCCTTTATCATCGTGATTGTAAGTAGTGGTTTCGATATTTCCATATTCTTCGTTCCACTTTCTTACTTCTGAATATTTATATCCGTTTTCAACCATAAGGTGAGGGAATAAGCGCCAGAGAGTATAATAAATATCCTCTGACTTACCGCCAAACAATGTGCCACTTCCCCCTACTACCTTTTTACAAGCAGCTGCAAGAGATCCTAATGCATTGCCTTGAGCGGACATTCCAGCTTTCAACTCATGAATTTCATCAATAATAGCAAGGTCAAAAAACCATCTCATTTTCCGACGAATGTACTCAACCGTTGCTATTCTCCTGGGATTCCCTTGTTGTTTAGGAATCTCTGGCTGAGTATTTTGAATTTGCTGGACTAAACGGTTATTTCCATCCTTCAGAGCATGAGTCAGTTTTCTTTCATGCTGCATCCATTCTTTGATGGACGAATACCGGGTAAGCACTTTTTTAGTCCATAAACTTTCTCCACACTCACTGCAAAAAGCATTGGCAGGCTTTTGAGCATTATGAATGCGTCGGGATTCCCCAAACTCATTTTTATCCATCGTCCGTTTAGTATGGTTTTCTTTTTCCTCACCATTTTCATCCGTTTCAATATCAGTAGATTCAATGACTTGGTGAGGCTTTCCGCAACTAGGACAATAATATCCATAACGATACGGAAGAGTCTCTTCCATTCTCTGTTTTTCTGTTTTCTTGTATTGGAAATGAACAGCTGGTACCGTTGCACAATCACCGCGCATTGTCGTAAAAGAAATTACGAAAAAGGTTGGTTTCGTTGGTTTCGGTCTTCCAGCTTTTGTCCAAGCACTATGAAATTCGATTAATTGTTCTGTTCTCTCAATAACTCGAACTTCTGCGTGTGGAATAATCTCTTTGATCTCTTCTGGCCACTTTTTGGTTAAACTAGGAGGGCACATTAAACAAGTAAAATAACCCTTCTTGTTGGACATAGCCGCTACAACATCTGCAATGGCTGTCATCATAGTCGATTTTCCGGTGGACATTTCCCCTTGAATCAATACAGCTTTCTGTTTTTTTAGCACCTTCGCTACAGCTGTAGACACATGAGCTTGAACAGGAAAAAGTTCACGCTTATAAGTACTAATCTGAGGGTGAATAGAATCTGTAAGAGGATTATGAGCTGGTTGAACCCGTTCGCTAACTTTATCAATCATGTCATTGATAAATGTTTGCATATAGGTCGTTAAGTCTTTAATCTCTTCCAGATTTCTCCCGCTCCCCTCTTTAGGAAACTTAAGAACCCTGTTTTGAATCATTTCAGAAATAATTTCATCAGCGTGTTCCTCATTTAATTTCAATTTATAAATGTCAAAGCCGTTTAGGAAAAGAGTTGGATCAAAATAAAATTCAACTTTCTCCAAATACCCTCTATTGACAAACTCTTTAAATACGGTTTCTCTCCATTCCGGTAAAATGTTAAGACCGTATTTCCCTCTGCCTAAAACTTGTCTAAGATCTTCTGCTGGATTTCCCTCAAAGGAAAGGATATAATCACTGTTTCCTAGCAATTCATCATGAACAATGGCAATTGCTTTACGATTTTGATTAATCGTTATTGGAAATTTTTCATACTTTCCTTTCTCTGAGTAAAGGCGGAGTTCTTGGACGAATTTATAGTCAGTTAGTTGTTTTTCTCCATAACCAAAAGCTAATCCCCCAGAGCCAATATCAACAGAAGCTTTCATCGCCTGCAGAGTGGAATCACTTCCTGCAATAATGGTCATGAGGATTTTTGCTCCTTGCGATTCATACTGTGGTGGTTCAACTGCTAAAGCGTAACAAAAAGCATTCTGCCAGGCTTGATCGAGGTAAATTTCTAGCATTTTGGGATTATCGTTTGATTCAGCTATTTTATTCCATTGGATCATTCTTTAACCTACCAATCAAATTAGATAGGAAGCTAGTGCTCCCTATCTACAAATGAGGTAGGGACACACCTCCCTGTCTAATTAGACTGATTGTTATTTAATGTATCCAAATAATTTTTAAATTCTTGAATTACAGTTTCTTTGGCATCCTTCTCGGATGTAGCATATCCAATCGTTAAATTGTGTACTGTACCATTTGTCAAATGAACTCGATACAAAGTTCCAGAAGGGATTGAGGCCACATGTTCAACATAAAATTTATGACCTGCATGTTCCTCTAATTTGATCGGTGTGAACTGCTTCACTGAACAGACTCCTTTCTCTAAGCTGTTTGAAGACCTTTTTCAGCCTTTTCTTCCATCAGGCGTCTGAACTCTTCAATGATTCTCCCGGAAATATCACAAATTTGAGAACCATATTTTAGAAGGGAGTCTTCGTCGTTCTTACTCCATGACTTCACATATCTGAAGCTGTAATCACTTGTGTCAAGGCCGAAGAATGAACAGACAACGAAAGCAGCTCCTTCTGCCACTACTTCTTTTTCAGATGTAGAGGAAGACGTGTCATATCGGTGCACTTTGGAGTGAACTAGTTCATGGATCAATGTCTTACACCGGTGATTGATACTTAAAGCTTCACTAACAACAATTTCATGCTTGGAAGGCTGGTAATAACCATTTGCTCCTTCTGCATCTCCATAAATAACAGAACAATTATCTTTTCGAGCAATTTGCTCGGCGTATTCGATAATTTGTCTGGCTTCAGGACAATCACCTTCAAGATTGATAATAACCTTGTCAATCGGAAGCGGTTCTCCTTCTGTTTGTTCATACGCAAATACCGGAACAGTGAGGAATCCGATAAGTTTTGTTTCCACTTCTCCGGTACCATCTTCAGTTTCCACTTCTTTAAATCGTGGCTTAAAGATTCTAATTGCTTTAGAACCTTTTTTTACCTTTCGGCCTAACTCATTCCAACGCTTCAATGGAGCAAAAAAACTAGCATTTGGATACTGAGCTTTAGCAACCATAATATTTCGGAAGGAGTAGTTAGGCATAAGTGCCTTCATCTCTAAAAGAGCTTTAAACTCCTCAGGGGAGTAACTAAAATTTTTCACTCCTTCTTCTAGGATCGATACAAGTTCTTTGACTTTTTCTTCTACACTTGGACCATCCTTGTTCCACTTTCTACAATTTTTGTTTTGGTGATTAGCCATAACAGCACCCCTTTTCTTAAAGTTTTTTATATATAAAAACGAGAATAGGTATCCCCCATTCCCGTTGTTAACCGCCATCAAAAGGCCATATAAACGCAAAAAAGCCTTTGAAGTTTGATAGATAAATAGCACAAAATAGCTATTGTCCATCAACCTCAAAGGCTGCAATGTTTCGTCTTACCCGCTAATCCTCGATGGGATTGCATTAAAAATAAAAAATAAAATAATAATATAAGGGTATTATATCCTCTATTTCCATTCTCGACAAGATATTCATTGAAGGAGAATGGCTGAAAACATAAAGTTAAAAGAAATATTTATTCCCCTTTTGTAATTATTCTGATTAAAAATTTCTTAAGGGAGGGTTAAAGATTTTTTAACCTATAGTCCCCTTAAAAATTTTTTAACCCCTAATCAATCCTATTTCTGTGGATAAACCCCCTTAAAAATTTTTTAACCTATCCCTTAAAAATTCTTTAACCCATGCATTAAAAATTTTTTTATGGCCTATAAAGATTTTTAAATCCACTTTAAAGACTTTTTATCCCCTAATAAGAATTTCTTAACCTCTGTAGGAAAAAAGAAAAACCTCAATCAGGATTCGATCGAGGTTAAATTACTTCAAAGGTTAATGTTTCTATTTCCATATCATATTCTTTTAATGCTTCCTTAATAAGATGTTCATACCTTTCTTCCAGCCATTCTCTGGCAAAATCATTAGGTGCTAAAATGATAATGGAATTTTGGTCTTTCTTTAACAAGACGTCTTTAAACCACGTTTCAAAAGAGGGTTTAGATATTTTACTTGATACATATGATTTTAGGATATTAAGGAGCATTAATTCTGATTCATCCATGTTCTTTTCATGTTTTACTTGCTTAGCTGGCTTGTTGTTTGACTTCTTTGCTGATTTGATGATTTCACCAAATTGTTGCCATTGTCTGTAGATTTCCTCAAAATCAATATTCTTTTCCAGGCTGATCGTTTCATTATTATTAATCATAGTTTTAACGTACTTCTCATGCTCTATCCTAAGTCTTTCCGGCAGTCCTTTTTGTTCTTTTTTTAACGCCTTTTTAATGTGAGCAGGAGCATCTTCCGGAATCTCAATATCCGGGTTTCCGTAGATCAAGGATTCAGTCAGTAAAGGAACCTTCTTTCTTATTTTAAAAATCGGTCCTTCCTCCGCTCCGTCTCTTGAACGGTTTAAAACGTTAAATTTATATGCAAAGCCATAACGCTCCAACAATTCCATATAGTTATGTATGGTAGGGCGTGATTTGTCCATTTTCAAACTGATTAATTCAAAATTAGGAAAGCACCAATCCTTATTACCATAGGCAAATCGCTTTAGATGTCCGTATAGAGCTAAACCTTCAGCATTTAGATAATAGCCCCAAAAATCGAACAAATAGTTATTAAAGATGGTTAATTCTCCGTCTATATAAGGAATGTTTTCTCCGTATGCATCTAATGAAAATTTGCGAACTTCTTCTTCAGTAAATTTTACGCGGTCATGCTCTGGATAATAATAGAGCCTTGTTATTAAATTCTCTTCATTTTGTTCTTTTAATAATTTTAAACGAGGTTCAACCGATCCTGTTTCAACAGCTCTGAAATATTCCAGATGATCCTTATTCCCTTTTAGATTTCTTCTTTCTTCTTCCAAAACAAAAAACCTCCGTTTCTATTACCCCTCCAAAAAAAGGAAATAATAGCCGAAGATTTCTTACTTGAAATTAAACTTATGTATTGATACAATGGGAGTAAATTTAATATAGTACAAGTAAGAAATCCCGCCATCTAGAATTTCATTTAATCTATCCAGCGGCCAAACTGATTGGATTAAATGAAATGTTATTGGTGGGTTTTTTATGTTTAATTTTTTGTTTTTTTATAAAGAAATATCTACAAAGTCTTATATATCATAATAACAAAATAAGAGATATTTCGCTATAAACTGATGGCCGTTTTCAAAAGATGTCGAAATTTGGAAACAAAAAAACCCTAGCATAAGAAACCGATCATATAAATCGGTTCAATGCTAGGGTTCTTCCCTTTAATCTTCAATTGTCGTGTACTTTTATTTAAACATGATTTACTATAAATTTCAACAAGAGCAATAAGTGATATATGATGACCCCTAATACGTGCAAGCATAAAAAAAGCTTCCCTATAGGGAAGCAGTAATTCTAACTGTCCACTGTTAATTAATATTATAACTTTGTAATTTAGTTTCCACTATTTAATCCGAAGAGTCAAATTAATTTAAGTTCTTTAATAAACTTGATAATTTCCTCAAACTTTTGGTTAATAGCTTCTCTCTCCTCACCCATCGGGAAAGCTAGTCCATCATGAGTGCCAGCAACTAAGTAGTCATTTTTTCTTCCCGCTGCTTTTAATTTATCTTGTATAAAAGATTCAAAAGCACGAGCGGCAAGTTCGATATTTGAGCTCCAATATTTTCCTTCCTTCCCCTTATCTAAACCTATTGAGGCTTGAAGATATTGAGATTTTTCGGAAGGATAAGGAATTTGCTCAACCCGTTCTCCGGTTTGATTTTCGTGATACCACGCTAACGCTAAAGCAAATTCCTTGATTGCCCTCTCATGCTTCTTCATTAGTTTCTCAACATCTTTATCGGTGTAAGTGTAGTAAGAAGCTAAGCGAAGATGGGCTTCAAGATTTGACCTTTCAATAGCAACCTTTTTTTCCATCGCTTTAAACAAGTCACCATTATGGTGTTTGTACGATTGTTTAAAGATGGTTCCTCTCCATTTATCCCCCGGTTTATTGGTGTTCTCGTAATAACTCACGCTATTCCCCTTTTTAATAACTTCCATTAATTCTTCAAATAGGAGTTTTAAATAAGAATCAACATTGTCACCTAATGTTTCAGGTTCAGATGCGTACCCTCTTTTCCCGTTTTTAGAATTGTGGCTGAGATCATAAAGGTGATTATCCAATGCGTGAAACCATTCGTGCGCCAACACGCCTAAACAGCCCTTTTCTTTCGTCATATTAATAACCTTGGACAATGGCTCATAATGCGCCAAAGAATTACCTCCGCGTCCACGGGCTCCATATGCCATTGCTAATGTTCCGTTTAAGGAAATTGATGAATAATCTAACCCTAATAATTCCGCAAGATCCATCATGGCTTCTGAGGAGCGAAGAAGATGTTCCATTCCTTTTTGATCCCCTATATAATGGCCAAACTCTACACCACGAAATTGAAAGAAAGTTAAAAGATCTTCTGGTTTTTCAATGGTGCTTTGAGCCCCTCCAATGCGGTCAGGACGTTCAGGGAAGTTTCTTTCCCATACCGGTTTACGGGTAGATACTTTCTTTTTCTCTTTTTTATTTAATAAGTCGTCCCAGGATTGAACTTTTAAAGCATTGGTCAAAGTACTGCGGTAGCTTTGATTGCTTTTAAAGAAGTTACAGAATTTCTCCCCCAGACTTCTTAACCCTAACTCTTTAGCCTTTTGACACTTTCTAAGACTTTCCTTAAAGATCAATCCTTTTCGATATGCCTCTTTCCATTCCTCAGTACCATTTTCAAGAGTTTCTAATTCGGCCATGATAGCATCCAAACGTTTTTCATAAAAGCTCGGATTATTACTCTCATTCCGAATTGACTCCGCTAGGTCATTTAAGAAAGGATAAAGATCATCCCATACTCTTACAGACTCCATTTTAGAAAGGAGGTACTGTGCTGCTTTCATAAATTTAAGCCGGCTTTCCTTTGAATCAATTGCGGGAGTAGCATCCACTCGTTGAATCAGAAGTTGTTTAGCCCGGGCTACAGCTGGCTCAGTTCCATTTTCTTTTTCCTTTTCTAAACTAAATCCTTTAAAGAGCTCATGTTTAGTAATAATTTCTGCGGCCAGTACTGTACTGATATTCTCGATCTCTTCTAAAAGAGTAAGGGATTGCTTTTTCTCAAATTCTTTTCTTAAGGCAGCCATATCTTTTCTAGCACCGCCTATCTTTTCTCCTACGTCATAAGCAACCTTTTTTGATGCTTGCTGTACTGTGCGAATATCTAAATGAACATTGTCTTCCTTTGCTATATGAAATAAAGAAAGCTGAGTTTCCATGTAGATAATCAACCTCCAATTTGTCTTTGTTAATGAAAAAAGAGGTAAGAAGAAATATCTCCTTAACCCTCTTTTTGTTTTTGTTTTAAACCAACTTCCGTATTAATCCAGAAGGGGTTATTATTTTTACTGACACATCACGTTTTGTCCTGGTCTTTGTTACAGTTGTGACCGAACCGTTATCATGAGTCCGTTTTTCTTCCTCCGTAACCTTCGAGACTATTTCAAGTCCTTGGACCAGATGATAGTTGTCTCCTTCGCCAATTTCTCCATTCACTGCACCGCTTGCTAATAACAACGCCATTTGGCCTTGATTAAGAGGAAGGATCGGATTACCGCCAATCTCAAGCTGTTTTGGCTTGGAGCGGTTAATAAAGGCTTGAAATCCTTTACTATTTCGAATACCTTCAACATAATCAGATTTGTTGGCAAGCTTGGTATAGAAGGTTTTTAATTCTACGATTCCCGTTGGTACCTTCCATTTTTTTTGGGCCGTTACGAATCGATCAATGGGAGTTACTTTCTCCATGACAAATTCATCGGATCCCATATGAATCAAGAAATCAAAGAGTGTTTGGTTAAACTCTTTATGTTTACCAGTTTTCTTATTACCAATGAAGATACACTGGCGGAAATCATCATAGTCCTCATCCGAAAAGCGCATAATGCCAACATCAAAGAAATAAGTGGCTAAATATCTGGCTATCCGCTTATCAGCAAAACGATAAGACGGAATCACATAGATCATCAGCCCTTTTTCTTTTAAGTAGCGCGTGTTTCGAACAAGTTCCTGCCACTCTTTACGGTCAGCGGAATCATCATCCATCCCTTTCATCGTAAAGTCATAGGGCGGATTAAGATAAAGAAGAGATACTGCCTCATTTTGTATCACCATGCTCTCAATTGGAGCGTTAATACAATGGCTTAACAATGAGAGAGCTTTTTCCGCTCTCCCTTTGTCAAGCTCAACTCCATAAGTAGAGATGGTACAATCTTCGCTTTGAAAGGGTGAGGATAGTTGGTGAAGAATTTCTCCTTCTCCACAAGTTGGGTCTAACCACACTCCGCTGCCTTCAACATCAAGTAATTTAATTAAATATTCTCCTTGTCGTTCTGGAGTTGCAAAAAAGCCGGCAAGGATTTTATTGCCAACACGACTCATTTAAAACTCCCCCTAACAGATTAGTTTTTGTTTCAGCCCAGCTTCTTTTTGCCTTCTCTTCAATAAAGTCCTGATAAGGATCTCGAAAGGTATCTAACAAACTGATAAGCTCTTTAAAATCTTCTTCAGCGATAGCAGCCTTTTTGAAATAGTTTATTAGGTGGGTAATAGCCACACATTTAAACATCTTATCCTGCTCTGAATATGCCCTTTGAATAGGTTCATAAGCAAGAAATGGAAGGCACTCTTTTGCTTTTTGGAAGAATGGTTCAACCGCTGTAGTATCTTCATAGCAATGCGGTATTTTCATATTCACGCCCCCTACTTAAAAGGAAAAACTTAAAGTATTTTTTCATGATTTAGCCTCCGAATGGTTTTTAATAAAGGAAAAAGCGCTCACTCTAAAAGAATGAACGCTTTTAATGTATGATTATCCAAACGGCCATTCACCGTTATCAATCTCTGTACCACTATTGATGAATGGATCTTCGTTCTGTGGGTATCCGTTATTATTTTGATAGCCACTATTGTTGGAGCGGTTATTTTCGCCAGAATCTTTTTTGTTCGGTTCAAGGAACCGAACTTCATCTGCGATAACTTCCATAGTGAAAACTTTTTTTCTGTCTTTTTCAAAAGAACCGGTTTTCAATACTGCTTCAACTCCAACAAGATTACCCTTCTTAAGATACTTGCTACAATTTTCAGCGAGTTTCCTGAAGGTTTTTATTTGAATAAAGTCAGCTTCCCGTTCTCCCTGTTGATTCGTATATTTACGATTCACAGCAAGAGTAAAAACTGTAACTTTATTATCATTAGTTCCTCTTATCTCTGGATCCTTTGTTAAGCGACCAGCTAAAATGACTTTATTCCACATTATAGATACCCCTTTTCTTTTAATGATGTGTATGTGCCACCGTGACCAATAATCACATGGTCAAGAACTTCAATACCAACCATAATGCCTACGTCCTCTAATCGTTTCGTAATTTCAATATCACTCCGGGATGGAAATGGATTCCCAGATGGGTGGTTATGCGAGACTATGATAGAAGAAGCACTTAAACGAATAGCTTCTTTGAATACCTCGCGTGGATGTATGACACAATTATCTAATGAACCTTTAAATATGTTTTTTCGCCCTATAACCACATTCTTCGTGTTTAGAAAGATAGCATCAAAATGTTCCTGTTCTAAGTAAGACAGGTCAGAAAAATATTTTGCTGCATCTTCCGGAGAGCGTACAATATATGCTTGTTCAATCTTATATTTGTTCAACATGTTAGCTAGTCCAAAACAAGCTAATATTCGATCTGCTGTAGTTTCTCCGATGCCTTCATACGAAAGGAATTCCTCTCTCGATAAAGAAGAAAGACCTTTAACACCGAGAGAAGCTAATTGACCGGTTACAGTTGGGTCTGCCTTAGGTCCGATTAATACCGCTAATAGATTTTGAAGAGAGGTATTTTCGGTACCATAAAACATCATTTCCTCTTTTGCTATTGCAAAGTGTTTGTTCATGTTTCAACAACCTTTCTTAAAGTCTCTTAATTTGTTTTTTAATGCGCCCCTTATTCTTCAATATCAAAGAAGTAACTTAAAACTGCTTTTTTTGCACGTTGGAGGATGGAAGGTTTTAACGTATAATTTGTACTTAAATGATACGTTTTCTCCCCTTTTAGTCTCCACATTACAGTTCCACCAGTAGCTTTTTCGACAGCACCAACAAATGTAAGAATTTCGCGAATAGCAAAATCTTGATTAATAGATTTCGCACGGTATATTCTGCGATCACCATTTGTTAAAACTAATTCTGCAGTTACACGATACTTATCACTGTTAAGAATTTTAATATGCTTTCTACAATCCTCAATAACATCTCTTTTTCCTAATAACTCCGGCATAGTAACTGCCATTTAAACCACCTATCCTTTCTGGAATGAAAATTTATTTTAAACGCAAAAAAGCGTTCTCCAGAAGGATTCTCAAAGCACATAGAAATGTGCTTAAAGAATCGTTCCAAAGAACGCTGCGTTTAATAACATAACCCGCTAACCATAACTGGTTGCAATAAAATCAAAAAATCAAAAAATACTTATGTATTCATCTTACTATTTACTTAATGGTTTATCAACTAGTAATTTCCTAGTATCCTTGATTTGCCCATAGGTAACTTTTCTCCAAATACTTTCTATTGGGCCATAACTATAAAATTTTAACCATTGCCGGCTAAAAACCATTTGTAATATAACAATGACTATTGCTATTCCAATATTTAAGACAGGAGATATTTCCCCGTAAAATCCAAAACCTTTAAATATCACAAAACCTATAATAGATTGTAGCAGATAATTGGTCATCGACATTCTGCCAATACTTGAGATTTGCTCTTTAATTATTGTCAATTTAGGAGCAAAGAGAATGATGGTTAAAGCATAAAATAGACCGATTAGTGGTCCTCCAAACGTTTCAGCTAGATGATAATATAAAAGGTAGCTAGGATTAATTAGAGGCAATAATTTTAGTGAATATCCTAATACTCCGGCTGCAAGCCATGCCTTTTTTACCTTAAATGCATTTTCTGTGATATATGTAAGCCAATTGCTTTTAGTGATAAATAGTCCAAACAGGAACATTGGAAATATGCTAATAAAA
This sequence comes from Bacillus methanolicus, assembly GCF_028888695.1. Taxonomy (NCBI): domain Bacteria; kingdom Bacillati; phylum Bacillota; class Bacilli; order Caryophanales; family Bacillaceae; genus Bacillus; species Bacillus methanolicus. The sequence continues at coordinate 19,536 of NZ_PNFF01000003.1, forward strand.
ATAAATGGGATACTTTGAAGATTGTACAGCTGTATCCAATCATAGAAATTTTGTTTTAGTGTGCCTACAATACTGCCGCTTCTATAATTAAGGATTACTTCCTGAATGGTAGAAGCATCAGCGGAGGGTATTATTTGATAATTAGATAAATAAAGGAAAACTGAATAAATAACGTTTGGTATGAGCAAGATTGATAAGCCAACGAGCAACAATATATTCTTTCTTACATGATTTAACGGAATCAAAAGGAATCCTAAAATAGCATACACGATTAAAATATCCCCATGCCATACAAGAAAAGCATGAACGGCACCGATCACTAAAAGAGCTATTAGTCTTTTGGTGAAAACAAAATATGGATTTAACCCTCTACTTTTCGCACTTTCAAATATAAATCCCATGCTAATACCGAATAGTAAAGCAAACAAGGGATAGAAGCTTGAATGTGCAATTATAAAAATGAACCATTGGAAAAATTGTTCTGCAGAAGATTTCCAATAGAAGCTTGGGAAAGAATCGTAAAGTTCTGGCCAGTTAAATGACTGAACATTTACAAAAAGTATTCCAATTATGGAAAAACCCCTGATCATATCCAAAAATTCTATTCTTTGTTTTTTCAATCGAATAAATCCCTTCTATATCTAAATTTATTGATTAATTAGAGTACGTTTGGTTGTAAAAATAGTACTAATTTTCCCTTTATCGCTGTATCTTATAGAGAATTAAATTATAGAAATTTGGAAAGGATGAAAATGAGGTGGTTTAGTATGGGGAAAGTTAGGGATATAAAATCCATAGCAAGACCAATAAACTTAAACGATAGGCAAGAAAAATTACATGAACGTAGAAAAGAGATACAAGAAAAGCATGAGTACCTAAAGAAAAAAGTGCGAAATTTTTTCAGAAATTAAAAAAGAGGAAGCAATGCCCCCTCTCTTGTATTTATTTGCTAGAGAGTACACTCTCCGTAATATGATAATTGGATTTTATTATCTTACTTACTCTTTTTTGTAAATCCCTGTATTGCTGGTCAGTTTTTCTTTGACGGTCTGCAATAATATCCCTTTGATTTTTAAATTCAATTACACCGGATTTTTTTGTGGTTATCATTGATTAACCGCCCCCTTTTCTTCCTTTGGGTCAAAATCTTGAGATAACAAACATAATGCATGGACTAATCTATATATCTCTTTTGACTCTATTATATCATTTTCAACTAATAGTTTCCAAGCTCTAGTGTTAGAATCATCAAAGTGAAAGTTATAAACCCAAATAGCTTTTTGGTCGATTCGCATTCTATAGGACACCACTACATGGCCAGGATATGGATGATTAAAATAAGGCTGATCTAAATTCTCCTTAATAACCTTTACCACTCCATAATGCGAATATCTTGGATCACTGAGAGAAATTTCTTCAGCCGTAATTCCGGATGTACCCACATCTTCAATTTGAACTAACTTGTCACCTCTTAACTCATAAAGGGTAAAACCAGTAAGCACATTCAAATCCTTCTTAGTGAGTCCTTTATTGTGCATTCTAAACAAAAGAGTATTCAGGTCTTTCAAGAGTTGGATGACGTATTCAAACTCTGTAAGCAACTCGTCTCTTTCAGAAATCAATTCTTCTGTGAATGCATTATACTCGGAAGTAATCTCTTCGGCATTTTTATTAATATCTTTGATTTTCTCTTCAAAATAATGAATTTTAGATTCATAATTCGTTCTTTCATTTTGAAGGAAATCATGGATAAGTCTTTCAACTAATCTATATCCTTCTTTTGAATTCGTTACGTAATCGTATATCCCTTTAAAGTAAAATTCCCCTTGTGGATCAAGAAACGCCGCTTTAAATAAATCGTATTCTTGTCTTCTAAATACCTGATAGGCTCCAGTATGAAAGTGATCACTATCAAAACGGGTGAGTTGAGGAAAATAAATTGCCATAGTGATTAAATAACCTATAAATCCGCTCGCAAACGGGGTAACCCATGCTGATAAATCAGTTGGGATAAAAAGAAGCGGTCCAAAGATTGCCGAAAGTAAAGGCAAGAAGGCTACAAAGAACTTTCCGGTAAAAAAGGAAATAATTCCTTGCTGAAGCTGCAAAACTTTTTCTATGTCCCTTAATGGTGCAGTTGCTAACCAAACGTACCAGGATGAGTATTTTTCATCGATGTAGCTTGATTTAAGCTTTTCGATTACAGGGTCGAACTGATTACTTATATTTAATAACCGGCTATGATAATTTTTTTGATCCATCTATATCCCTCACCAGAATCGTCAATAGTTAAGATAACATATTTTATCCATTCTCCTAAATAACAAATGCTAGCTGCCCGTTTTTATTATGAGATACTGGAATAGATTCCGATGTGGCAACTGCATTTGATAGTTTTTTAGTTTTTTTGCTTAATCCTTCTGACAAAGCAGATAAAATTAAATGATTTAGGGCTGCCTTTTTCGTTTCTTCTGTAAACCTTCCATATTGCCAGCCTAACCATCTATAAACATTCTCTGCAGCTTCTAGTTTATATAGTAATCCAACTGCTAAATGCATGAAAAGGGGGAATCCCCGCTAAACATACATTTAGCAGAGGATTTACACCCCCTAATTTCATGATAAGTTTACTGATTGATTTATACTTAAGCCCCTATTCGATTAGCAGCCGCAAGCCGATTTTTTTCATCTAGCATATTAAGGATTTTCTGCTCATCCTCTAAAGACATAACTGAAAAGTCCAATTCAATATCAACAATCGTTTTGAACTGGTCAATTTCTTTCTTGGAGATGGTACCGTTTAAGATAAATCGCTCTAAAAGTTTAGCATTAGGTTTACCATATTCGATCAGTATCCACTCCCCAATATAATCATAAATAGCAGAAATATCGTATTTCACAGGATTCGTTTGTAAAGAAAGACTTCCGTATTTATGCTGAACCGGTTTTCGCGATTGCTTTGGAATAGTCTTTAATTTTTCAAATTCCGGTAATTTTAACATCTTCCTCATTAGCATTTCGTACTCATTAGTTAAAATCTTGACTCTGGGTTTAAGAATGGCCAGATCTCTTGCCATATCAGTCAAATTCCACTGGTCTGTTATTTCAAATGTATTGGGAAGTTTGTTAAGCTCCCTCCCAATCTTATTAAAATTCGGTTTAACATAATAAGTATCTTCTAGCTTAAAGTCCTGAATCATATCGAAGTACAATACATTGCTCTGTAACTTTTTATTGTCAATTTCCACAACATGTAGCAAGAGCCCCAGGTCATATAAATACTCATTTAATCCAATATAGTCCGTTTCATAAATCTTTTTAGCGGTGAAGCGGCCAACCAGATTAAACTCAGAGAATTCATGACGTTTTGTTTCGGATGACTCAAGACGTTCTCTCATGGAAGAAGTTAATTTTTTAATTTTCTCTTTCGTTTGCTTTAATTCCGGATAAGTTCCATCTTCTATAAACTTTTCCATCATTTCAGCAGCAACGGATTGCTTTATTGTTTTAGGCTTTTTATTACTCATAAAATCACCCCATAGGACTCCCCTATCTAGTATCAGGGAGTCTTTTATTAAAGAATCCCTACTAGAAAGGGAGAATACATATGGAGTTTTAAGCGATTTTAATTAGTGTTAATGGTCGAACTTGGCTCCATTCTTCAAAATCCTTATAGGCTTGTCCTTGTGTATTTGAGAAGATATTTACTTTCTCTACTATTGGGATATGAACAAACGCCTGGAATAAATGTAATTCTGGTTCTTCATTTTCTCTAAACGATTTTAATTCCTGCTCAATCCACCTTTTGACTGAAGGTTGATTACAGAACAAAATTTTCCCATATCTTTTCTTGAGAACGAAATGATTATCGAGGTGTCCTACAATCACAATTTCGTAAACATCTTTATGAAGATACAGAAAAGCAGGAAGGTTTGAAAGGTTTACTAAGAATTCAGCCGATGTATTATTTTCTAATAGAAACGCTTTACAAATGGCCATTAGAATACCTCCGATATTGAAGTGTTCTTATAAAGTTTTATATGGTTTACGGTTGAGATTAGGCAACTTGAGTAACATCTGTTGGTGGGAAAATACACCAATCCAAAAAGTCTCTTTCTGCCTGTTCCTTTGTCGTTGAATATATGAAATAGGTTTCAACTTTCCGTACTTCAACAGAGACTTTATATAAACTTAACCGTTCCCAGGTGCCAAGAGTTTCCGCTCTTTGTATCGCTTGTAAGGAACGTTCCAACATCGTTTTTAATTCATTGCTACAACAATCTACAATTTCTCCGGATTCCATTCTTAAAACGAACAAGCTGTTTGAACCGATCACATTTAAATCAGAACAATGTCTGTGTTGATGAAGGAATTTGGTTAAACAGTTTTCGCTTACTAAGCATTCTTCTATTTGAGAATCACCATTCATATAAACTTTGTAAATAGTTTGCATATCCTTAACCCTCCGATACTTTAATTAGGGAGAATAATCTCCTTTTATGCAGCCACTAACACATCAATAATCTTTAATTCGCCTGCTTTTAACCCAACTTGTAACTTTACAGGCTGCCCAGCTAATTTTCCGATTTCAACTGAATATAAATAACCGTATTCTTTGCTGAATTTTTGAAATTGCCCATGCTGTTTAAGTAGGTTCAGCAATCGTTTTTTATTACGATTAAAATATTCTAAGAAACGTTTTTTATTTGACTCAGCCATTCGTATTCATCCTTTCACCTATACAAGATTTGGAGTTAATCAATTAGAATTAACAGAAGATATTGCAGAAATAAAACGAACATTTTTTCCATGCTCATGATTTAGAATTTGGCGAACATGGAACTCATTTACCGCAGGGATGACTTTTTCGCGCTTTATCCATTGGTTCTGTATAAAGGCTAGAAAAGAAACTTTAAAATCTTTTCTTATGCATCTTTCTCCGTTATAAAACTCTTGATTTGGCAAAACAGCAGTAACGTTATCCGTCTTAAGAAAGGTTCGTGGTAAATCTTCACCTTTTTCTATTTCAATCCAGGCTGGATCATTAAACATTAGATGGTGAATCTGAACCTTGCCTTCAGCAATCATTTCTCCATTTCGATAAATCTTGTCAGGTGTAACAATAAAATGGTTATCTTTTGCAAAAAACTCAATTATCATGCAAATTCCTCCTCGGCGGCTAAAGAAAAAAGATCGTATTCTACCGGCATTAATTCTTCCCGGATAAAATCGATCTTTTTTAAACATTCCACCATTATAAGTTTTTGATTTTTTTTACTACGAATCTGTAGAGTTACAGTATTGTTAACAATAACAATTCCTACATTTTGTTTTGTAAATAATCCTCTTGAGTCAATCATTTGGTATGAGGGTCTTTTTAGTAATTCTTTCATCCAGCTTTCATTCTGCATTGATGGATGTGAAAGGATATACTCAACCCCTGTAACATGAGCGCCAAAACATCCAAGGGATAAATCAAATAGATAAGCCCCACCATGAATATCACCATCAAAAAACACTCGATATGCTTTCATGCTATCTCTAGGTTGGTTTTTAAAAGGTTCAATTCGAAAGGTAGTCCCGTCCATTTTCCACTCAAATCCGTTCTTAACAGATTTAAAGTGTATCCCTTTTAAGCCTCTTTCTAATTGTTCGGGTCCTACTGGAGCAAAGCATGTAATTTTATACATCTTCTTCATCTCCAAATTTCTTCTCTAAACAAGATTCAGAACAATAGACATTCCCCTTGATCTTGTAATAAGAAGTAACACAAATTAGATTACACCCGCAGCATACATTTTCCATGAAATACCCAGCCTTTCTTAAAGTTTTTTTTTGCCCCTTGAAAAATTATTTTTTTAATCTAACCACCTCCTAAAAACACAAAAAAGGCCTTTAGGAACAGTCTAATTTGCATAAATATGCTCATGACTGAACCCAAAGGCCCCGTATTTTGATAGGTACCAAAATAAAAAAACAAAAACAAAAAAGTTTATATATAAATATTACCATTTTGCTGCTCTTTGTTTCAAGTACCCTATGATAGTATTTTATTAATAAGACTAATAAATTCTTTTTCATCTGAAACCAAGGAGCAAACTTGTTCTGCTTGTTCTTTAGTTATGTATTTTTTAAAATCATTGTTATTTTCCAAAGATAAACCCAGTTTTTCCGCTTCTTTAAAGGGTAATTCTCGTATATGAGAAACTAAAATTTCAGGTTTAACAGTTTTATTAGTTTCTGTTTTTTCTGTTATTTCTTTTGTTACCGAAATCAACTCAACTAAAGAATCCTGCTCTCCTTGAAATAAAACTCTTTTAATGAAAAATGAATTGTCATTTAAATAATTGTATATTGTATTCATCATTTAAACCCCATTATTATCATTTTTTAAATACCTTAATCTTTATCTATGTATATCTCTATTTTAATTTTTATAAAAAAAATTACTGTATAATTCCACAATGAAATTTATATTTTTATCATTTTTTTAACTTTATCATGAGCCATATCTTACTCAGTATAACTATTCACGAAATTTAGTATTTAATGGAATTTTATATACTCTTTATTATACAAGAGGGAGTTAATAATGGTAATTGGAACATGAGTTCTAATTATTTACAGATAGAAACATTTTTGCACACAATTTTACAACAAAAAATAAAGCATGTCTCGTCTCTTGTAAAGGAATAAAGGACACCTGTAGAATGACAGACAATAAAGTTATTTAATTTTAAAACCTCAAACACCCATACCCCCGTCCTGATTTTAGGAGGCGGGGTAAAATAAAGTTGTTTAATTTTTAATAATAAATGCTTTACCGAACTAAAAAAATAACAATAAAGTCGTTTAAAAATCTAAGTTTTATTCCATAATAGCGTCCTATTGTTAAATAAATCATATTTAACATGAGATCCGATTGAGGAAGTTATTTTCTTCCTAAGCATCTAGAACTCTAACAAATGTTCCTTTCAATGATTTTTCTAGAGCTTTTTTGTTTAATTCTATTACTTTGCTAGAAAGCTCTGTAGCTTTCCTGAGCTGACTATTCCCTACAAGAACTAAAGGGTCAATGATCCGGACCTTTTTCTTTTGATGTATGTCATAGTCAACTTCATCACATATCACTTTCTTATCAAGCTTCCTTATTTTACTTAAAACTTCATCATCTCGACTATTAAGCAACTTCCTCCATACAGTAAAATCGTCTAATAATAAATCATTCAATTGAATGATTTGCTTGTCCATTGCTATTTTTAATATATCTGTTAGCGTAGCATATCCATATACGTTTAATGGATGCAGAAAAAAATCAATCACTTCCCTATAATAAGCCTCTACAAACCATTCTGCTGCATCAATGGACTCCACACAAATTTTTTGGTCAATGACTCTTAGGGTATCTACAAAAGAGGAAACTTTATCTAAGGGAATCATGTTATACATAGCTAAATCACGAAGTGTGTAGTCGATACGGTCTGCACAAAGTAAAGGGAGTGGCTGTTCTAATAAAGTCCATTTCTCTATTGGCAATATAGATTCAAGTTTAATCCCATGCTTTTTTAAAACGGAAGGGATTTCAGATGACATAAGAGTTTCCTCAAATATTTGTTCATGAAAATCCTGCTCTGCATTACCTAGGACAAAGTCTATTACATGAGAAAAAGCTGTATGCGAAATATCATGCAGTAATCCTGCTATTTGTTCTTCTACAGAACCACCAAGCTTTTTAATTAACAACATGACGCCGACAGAGTGCTCAAACCGAGTTACATTCCATTTGGGGTTTACTAAATAGCTTGCTCCACCTTGATGAATATTCTTAAGCCTTTGAATTGGTTTAGTATGAATTAATTTTGCAAGAACCGGTTCCAAAGTAAAATTTCCATAAATTGAATCTTGAATTCTCATAACGTCTTGTTCCCTTCTCTTATTTCTTACACTCGTTACTACTTCTTAAATATATTAATCCCCTTTATTTTATCACTGACTCAAAATGAATAAGATATACACATCTAGTTTACATAAACACTCTTTCGGAACCTTTCGAATAACAAAACCCCTTGGCGCTCAAGGGGTTTCAGCTTATGGCCATTTATCGTTTATGCAGGATGTTATACCTCGTTGATCCATCAACGCTTTCGGCTTCTGAAGAAGCCGGGTGGCTGCATAAAAAAAGGGGTTTTATGCAACCTCTTATTCAATTAAATGGCCCAAAAGAAAAAAGGTGCGTTCCTTATAGGAATTCGCCCTTTAATGGAGTAACATAGAAAGCTCATGTTCGCTCGTATTATTGAAAGATAAATGCTCTACTCTTGATTTATTACACCTTTTGTTAGTTTGCCAAAGCAGCCATAGAGCCAGTTTATCCATTGTATCGAGTTTTTATTTTGAAATACGTTCTTTCAACGCCTCATAAAATTTGGTAGGATTATCCATGCGTAAAGCCACTCTCATATATGTCTTTTCAATCCCTAAGAAGAGTGTTGCACGGCAAGGATTCTTTAATTCTAGAATCATATGCGGATGTACGGTTTCAAAGTCTCTTGCGATAAATTCAATAGTTGTTTTCTTATCTATTTTTTTCTCTAGCAATTCTTGATCAATGGTAATAGACGCAATGTTATCTAATGACAATACCATTTTTTTTGCTAATCCAAGAGATAGGTACAAGTAATTATCTGTCATCTTCAATGGATTCAAACGTACAGCCTGTATATCACCAAGGAAAAATAAAATTGAGTAAACATTCAAAATGAGCAATAAAATTGATAACAACATGGACTGATCGTGTAGCCACCAATGAATTCCAATTGTTTCAATAATAATTGCATGAATCATCATGATTTGAAATGCCACTAAGCTCGAATTTTTATGCAGTGTGAAGTATTTATCACCTATCGGTGAACTTTTCTTCCACGATGAAAAGGCATAGTAAAACATAAGTAATTCTGATGCTATTATTTGTACAATTGGATGTTTGCGAACTTTTTCTTCAACTGCGTTCGGAAAAGAAAACAACAGGCTTTCATCACTCATGCGCACTTGCTGAATAATTGCTGGCATATAACGCACTAGCATGAAAAGCAAAGTTAATTCAAACAATACTAACAATCCTTCAATTGCAAAACCTATATAGGATATTGCTACAAATTGTTCAAAGTATTTTGCTGGAATTAAAAACCTTGCTAAAACTAATCCTCCTGCCATCCAAATGATAAAACGTTTAACAGAAAAATTCTTTTTCCTATATATTGCTAATACTAAAAGTGGAGAAACGATTGCTAAGTCAATTAAAGAACCAAGTATTACCCATTTCGTTTCCTCAGGTAATACCATAAGCGAAATAGGTGACCTATATAATAGAAAATTTGAACCAAGCACCAGTACTAATAAAAACATCCATATATAGCTTTTCTTATCATGCAGCCAAGCTGTCACAATATCACCTCTCTTTTCTTCTATTGTAACTTATTTGGAAATGTTTTCGTAATTCATTTTTATCGAATTTTTAAAATTGGTGGTCTTCTGCTAATAAAATCCCCTGCTAATGTTCAAGAATCTGGACCGATTGTTGAGTAGTTCACCATCACAATTCTTCAACTATCCTGACCCTTAGCTTAAATAAGTTAATCAGCAATACTCTTTAACAGAGCCTTTTATGTTTAGAGCCTGTTTTGAAAAAAGATTGATCAAAACAGGCTCTTTTTTATCAACGGTTGTTAGCAAAAATTGATCAAACTTTATTTTAAACCAACACCATCTGAAAGAACTTTGTTGTTACTAAGTATGTTCCATTGTTTCCTTTGACTTTTACCAATTTTATCTGCCTGCCCGAGACGTCTAACTGGCTGCTCCTTCCCTAAACATTTTCCGTACAGGTCCGATCGATAAAACGTTACTTATTTTGAAAATTCTTGGTTGTTGCTTGTAAAGCAATAGGCTCTAAAACTGTTTGATGAAATATCAACTACTTTAATTTTCCGCTGGCTCAATTGGTTTTTGTTAGACAGATAAATCATTTCCAATATTTCTCCCGATTCCAAAGATCTTTTTAATAAACCGTTCATCGATCAGCCCTCCTTTTTTATATATTATATAAGAACGTTTGTTCTATTTCAGATAGATTTCCAAACGTTTGTTTGTATAATTAAAAGTAAGGAGGATATATAATAATGAGGATTAAACTAACCATTCACTTGGATATCGATGGCAATAAACTATTGCAGTCCGGGTCCTTCTCAGCCAGAAAAGAAGAAGATATTCCTGGAATCGCTTATGAATGGATCCAGCAGATCAAGAGGGAGACAGGGTACAGGCCGACCCGCATTGAGAAAGTGATTGTGAACGGTGAGAAGGATATAACGGAGAAGGTTCGGACACTAGATAAGGCACCTATTCCGGACATAAACTTTTGATAATATACATTACTAAATATAAACAAAACATGGTATATTTTAGGAAACCCCTTTTTCGTTATAAATTTTTGGCAAAACCCTTTCTGTGTCAATTATTACTATTTCCATGTCAGAGGTGATAATATGAAGAGCTATCTTCTTTCTAATCCCCCAACTGTTTACAAAAACGAACTGCTCTATTACAGCAAAAAGAAAAACACCAGCCTGTACGAAATTATCTTCCCGTATAACCAAGAGTTGGGAGCGCACATTCACACTTCCGGAGAGGATTGCGCATTGGTGTTGTCTGGAACATTGACTTATTTTGTAAGTAATCACGAAACGATCGTAGCCGAGCCGAGCAGTATCGTGTTTGGTTGGCAAAATGTCCTGCACGGGTACCTAAACCAAGAAAAAGAACCGGTGCACCTGCTTGTTTTTGTCACTCCCGGCAAAATCGGATTGGCCTATCCCGATGATCATGACCCGATCGTGCGAAAAGTCCCCGTGGAATGCCGCAAAGTTCACGCCGAAGAAGAGGTAAACGTTTCTTCTGAATATTCATCGTTTCAGACTGTTCTTATTCACGGCCGATACGAAGAATCTGTGGAACCAGACACATTCAAAGTCTTCATTGATTGGAAAAAGAAGTAACTCTTTATTTTTGATGGAGAAAAAGTGGAACTAACAACCGATGAGCCCATTCGACTGCTCAAATATGTGGCAAAGAGTTAAGCACTATTTAAAAATATACCCCATTGTTGAAGGAGTAAAAAAAGGGAAGCGTTTTGGCTTGCTTTTGAGACTGTTAACAAAGAAGGTCAACAATCTTAAAGCTCAGAGATCATGCTCCGCTTTTTTATTCTTCTCAAAACGATGCCAGAAAAGGTAATTATCAAGATATTGGTTGTAACAGAAGAAGTCCGGGCAATTGATGAAGCACCTATTCCGGACATAGATTTTTGGTGATGCGTTGCTTAATATAAACAAAATATGGTATATATTAGGGCCCCCCTCTTTTATTTTTTGGCAATACCCTTTCCGTATGGAAGGGTTATTTTTTGAAAATGCTATGTTAATGTAGTGTAGTGTTATCCCAAGTTCAATTAAAAAAGTCAGCTTGGGATAACACCTTTTTTGTAACTAAAATGGTTGATTTATATCTTTTGAAATGAACAATTTAAACTTAAGACTTCGTTAAATATTAATGTTGATATTTTCCAAAAAGAAAAGGATTAAATTTGTTCTTTTTGTATGTCTTATTTAACAATCGCGCCCTTTAATGGAATAAATCACACTGAGAAAATTATAAAAATCATACTTTCATTTATTATAAAGAAGTTTTTATTTTAGAAATAACATTAATATTGTCCATTACAATTTTTGGATGAAGCTTAGGAATCATATGACCAATATTGGGAATAACCTTATATATGGTATGGGGAATATCTTTCTTTAATCTTTCAGCCTGTTCGATTGTACCAAATGGATCATCTTCTCCAACTACAATAACGGCGGGAACTATAATCTCCTTATATTTATCACATAGATTTTTCGAAATTTTAGGAAAAGCAAGGACATCTTCTCGATTCGCTCTAAAGTGACTTGGACGAAATCCTAATGCATATACCTCTTCTATATACCCATCAGGTACCTGTTCAGGTGCAAATGTCTCTCTCACCATTGAAGTTGCCATTGCTTTAGCTAATGGCGTTTTTATAGTGTATTTAAAATAATATTTCCTAAAATAGGTGTTATGACTACTTTAGATATTACATCGCCACGTTCTGCAGGATACCCCTCTTTATACATTGCTCCAGCCAATATTACAATTCCAGCAACCTTATCTGAAAATTGCAAAGCACAAGAAAGGGTCATGGTACCACTCCATGAATGTCCAACTAGGATTATAGGTTCATTGATACCAAGTTCTATTAACGCTTTATGAATAAGGTTTGCTTGAGAAATTGGAGTTGTTTCTACATTCTTAGTTCTCTCACTATACCCATAACCCGGTCTATCAAAAGCTATTGCACGGTAACCTTGTTTAACAGCTAACTGAACCACATCTGTAAAATCTCTGCTTGAAAGCATTCCGCCATGTAGAAACACAACTGGTTGTCCAGTTCCCTCAGATATATAATGTAATTTATAATTATCAACTGTTATAAAATTTCCATTTGGCGGAAAAGAATCTTCTGCTTTTTTTAAATTGCACCTGATTATAAACGTACAGCATACCAATCATTATAAGAACAATTAATATAGGAATGGCCATTTTTGTCTTCCTTTCTTTTTAATTTCATATATTTACGATGGAACCAATTAAAGGTTTCTCTATTTCTTAATTTATGTTGCAAAATATATTACTCGACAACCCTTAACAAAATGCTGCTTATTCAACAATCTGGCCCTTTAGTTGAACAACCTAATGGACGTTTTTAAATAACTTTATTGTAAATGTAACAACTTTATTTGTATTTAAACAACTTTGTTGTCAATCAACAACACCATGTTTTTCATGTTTAGAATACAAACCAAAAATGTTATAAATTATAGTAGTAAGCAAAAAAAGAACAGGGTATCCCTGTTCTTTTAATAATTTCGATGAAAATTCATCGGTGAATATATATTTCCGTCGATAAGAACCTTATATATACCTTCGGCTGTTAATATGTTGCCAGAACCTCCATCATGTAAAGATAGAAACTCAAAGACATATTCACCTTCAGGAATATACTGAAACTTTTCGTGCCATAGAGAAGATTCCCATAGAGTACCTTCTGGATTAGCTTTTATAAATGCTCCTTTTGGAATTTCGATCGTTCCTATATCTCCACCAAAATTCACCTTACCTTCTACAGATAAAGCAGGGCTTGTCTGTACTCTTATCATGAATTTTTCTCCGGCATAAAACATATTCACTGGGCGGTTATGCTTGATACGGATCTGCTCCCATTCAGGAGTATGATAAACTAAAGGAATTAACTCAGGCTTTACAAAAACCTTCCGAGTAAACGGAAGAGATACAGCTCCTTCGTTATCTCTCACAATAAGCGTTACATCATACACATACGAGTTAGCAATAAGTTTAGGATATTTTTCATTGCTTGTTGTGATTTTCCCATTGCTATCTTTAAAGGTCCATTGCCAGCCTACAATCGTCCCATCAAGATCATAAGAATTGTCCGGATTAAACCTGATTTCATGTCCATAAATTGGCGTTAATGGATTAAAAGTAAAGAACGCAACAGGAATCTGATTCGGCGGTTTTTCTTTCACTGGAATGATTTGTACTGCCGGTAAAACACTTCGCAAATTATCGTTATCCCAAACATGCAGCGTAACCTTGTAATTTCCTTTTTTAACATTTGTAATCATCGGTTTTCGAAGATTCGAAGTAGTGATATTTCCCTGCGGATCTTCAATGGTCCAATCCCATTTTGTAATAGTACCATCAAAATCAAACGACTTATCAGGATCTAAAACAATTTTATCTCCTTCGATTGGCAATTCAGGAGTCCATGAAATCACAGCAAAAGGCTTTTGTTTCCCCATGATTACCTCAAACTCGATCATGCTAGTATCAGAAAGGGATGGTAATGGATCAGGTGGATCATCAAAAACCGTTTGATAAATCCTATATTTTCCTAATCCGTATTCTGTGAAATCCGTTGGAGGACTTCCCATTTCCCAGGTCTGAATGATATTTCCTTGGTCATCGACTTTTTCAACTTTCCATGAATAATTAATAAGTGGATCCCCATTTACATCATAACTCATATCTTTATAAATGGCTTTTTCATCTAAACCTAATTGAAGTGGATTAGGTGATAATGAAAATATAGATGTTGGTGGATCATTATCAGGTAGCACCTTTATAGTCCTTTCATAAAGATCTGATCGTAATGAAGGAGGATATTTAGGGATATCTTCAACTGTTAATCCCATTACATAAATCCCAGGAGTCACACCTAATTCTTTCATAGTTTTAGGAAACTCTGTAAGAGTTTTTATAATGGTTGGATCCCCTTGTTTTCGAATCGTAATTTGATAATTTGTCAATGGGTCACCATTTGGGTCATAACTTCTATCTTGAATATTTAAAAGCTGGCTTAGATAAACCGTATCTGGTGCATCGAATAAAGCGACAGGCTTTTCATTTAACCCCTTAGTACTTATTCGTTTTGTCACACTTCCATAAGCTCCATCAATGTCCTTCACTTGCAGCGTTACATCATAAACTTTATTCACCTGCAGATTCGTCGGTGGTGGACCATTATATTTCACCCCATCTACTAGGTAACTTGTCCATGTTACTTCTACAATCCCTTTATCTCCCCTGTTATATTGGTGCTCTGGATCGTAACTAAGAGAAGGATCAAGAGTTAGCTTATAATTATCTGCAACATCGATATTGAATTTGAAGTCTGCAATTGGACGTCGATGGACGTTCACGATATACTCTCTGACAATCGATTCATCCGACCATTTTTGATAATTATTGAACCTGCTATCACCAAAGTAAACAGGATTGTCTTTTGCACGCAGTTGGATACGATAGGTTCCTACGGCATTTAACTGTACTGGTGCATTTAACCAATAACCACTTTCTGAAATTGTTGGTTGCTGATTATCAATTACTCTTCCGTTTACTTTTGTATTATCATGAACAAACTTCCATTCACGCTTCAATTCTGGGTCATTTTCAAAGTCGCTGTATTCCACTGTATAATCCAATTTTTCTCCTAGCAAAATGGTTAGATTTTCACTTTCTGCCTTAAAGAGATATTTTCCAATAAGGTAATCCTTAATATCTTGAACATTTCTACCTTTATAGAACACATCGTATAAAGTGAATTGGCCAATATTCGAACCGGCTGCAATTAACTTATCAAAATTATTCCGATTGGAATTATAAGCTGTGTTCCAAAAGAAAATATTCTCCAGTTTCATTCGTGAAGCAATAGGGTTAAATTGACTCGAATCATTGATCCAAGTCCAATTTTGATTATCCAACCGTATATAAACCACTTCTGCATTTGGACGATAAAAGTGTCTAGTAAAGTTTTCTTTCAGTCTTGTTGGATCTGCCTGTTCAGTAGAATTAATTCCTTGATCATAATAGTACAAAACTTCCCAATTGTAGTAAATTTCCTGTTTTTCTAATGTGTACGTATAGACAAATTTTACATACGTACAATCATATTTATAGTCTCCATTGGGAAAAGTACCAGCTGTACAGTACCTCCAATCTCGTTCTACTGGATAGTTTTGAGCCTCTTCAGCACTCCTAAATGTACCAGTCGCTACAACAACTTCTCCAGATTTATAGCTGCTTACTATATACCAGGGATAAGGAGGACTATACCCTGAATACCCTGTTACGGTAGTTTGAGGGTAACTATAGTAGGTTTTATATCCCCAGTAAGGGATATTTCTAACTCCTTCTCCATCTGTATCTGGCTGTTGATAGAAGGAATCCTCAATTATCACCCTCGCATCGATCCCTTTTGTTTTCAATTCCGTTTCTAAGTCGGCTGCCAATGACATGACCTCATTTTTTTCAGAATGGTCATAGGTATAATAATAGTGGTCATATTGACCTCCACCATCATTGGTGTATGTTCCACCTGGACGAGTACCGGTCTTATGCTGCAAGGTTGCTTTTGTTAGACCACCTACATCTATTACGACGTCTACTAACCTATGAGTTTGCATTCCGAAATCGACTGAAGGAGGGCTATTTGAAATTTCAACAGCTTTATCTTTTTCAGGAATATTAAAGTTTTCCGTTTTAGAATATTCACTTACTTTATCATGCTCGTCTACTTTTTCAGTGAGATCCCTTCTATAATCAGAATCATCAATAAACCTTTCAATCGTAGGTTGTCCAAAACCTTCTACAACTTCTAATGTAAAGCGATAATAGCCAACTCGATCTGATTCATAAAAAACGGTTGTTTCATTATCACTTGAAATAACTTGTTTCGGAGTATCCATCGGTGTGCCAAATACCCCATCATTATTACTATCATATTCGACAGACCAAATTCTTTGTTTAATAAAGTCGTTATCGATCGATCTGCTAGAATCCACTAATTTAATAGTTGCTTTTTTGGAATTATTTACATCGCGTAAAGCAACTTTTTGATTGACGGTAAAACTAGCAACAGGTTTTTCATCAGGAACGATAGTAATTGTTTGGGTATAAGGCTCACTTGTTTCTCCGTATTTATTTGTTACGGTAATCGTAACTTCGTATTCTCCTGCTTTTTTAAACAGCACATCACGCTTTCCGCCATCTGATGATTCAGCAATTTTAATATCAGATAGAGTTAGACCTGGACTTTTTGGTGTAAACTGCCATGTTGTTAAATCATAATTTATCGGGGCAACTCGTGAAGAAGGAGTTGCTTGATCTGAAACGTGAGCATCGAATGATACTTTACGATTTTCTTTTAAGGTTCCACTTGTTTGAAGCATTGCTTTAGGTGTGGTAGGGAGAATCTTAAAGTCTCTTGAATCCGTGTCTGTCGCTAAATCATCATCCGTCACCGTTAAAGTAACAGTATGTGTTTCTTCTTCAGTGACTCTTGGAAAATTTTTAGTATATCCTGATGGTTCTCCATCGACCCTTAAATCCCTCGAAATAATCTCACCGTCATGATCAAAACTATTATCCTGGAATTCAACTGTTTCAGGCCAATAGTATTCAGGTGATGTAAAAACACTGGCGATCGGTGGATTGTTTGGTAAGGGCTCTGGTTCCGGTTCTGGCTCCGGTTCAGGTGGCGGTGTTTCAGCAACATAAAGTGTCGCTTCAGCTTGAAGACCATTATATTTTGCGATAATTTTTGTGTTTCCTTTTGCTAAACCTTGAAATTTATATTTCGTATTGGTTTGTTTTGCAATTGATGTTTTTTCGACACTCCATGTAGCAGAAGTCGTCACCTTACTTTCTGTACCGTCGCCTTTTACTAGGAAAGCATCGTACGCTTGAATGTCTCCTACTTTAATAGAAGCGGTTTTTGGGCGGACTTCTAATGATTCAACAGGAGCATATTTATATTCGTACCATATATCTTCAAACTCCATTGCCGCCCATTCATAGTGCCATGCTCCCCGCCAATCTACTACATCTCTATATTGCCAGTGTGCAAATGGAATACTTACCGCCCAGGCATTTTCTGGACGATCAGGTTCAAAAGTTGTTGGATGACAAGCACCAACCTCTGATTTACTGGCTCCAAATTTAACTTTACCGTATGCTCCTGGTGTTCTTGCTAAGCAATCTTCTTGTGAAACAGGATATGTTCGATATTCATATACAGGATATTCAATCTTATCAACAATTTTATATCCAGTTGGAGGTTTCCAATTTCCATTTGTTGTCGGACCTATCTTTGTTTCATTGCTTTTTTTACTTTTTCGGAACGCATTGAGAAAATAAGTATGATCATAAGTTGTAAAAAATTTCTTATCTCCAAAATTTCCACTTATCCTATTGGTTACTAAATAAGGTGGCTTTTGTCCTGGTTTACCTTCAAATTCAGTAATTTCCGTAACTGGATAAGACCATGCTACCCCTGCTGGTGGTGGCGGATCCGCATATACCATATTCTTCTGAGCTAATTGAAAAAAAAGCATTAAAACAAGCAGAAATAAAAATATTTTTATAAAGCTCCTTCTAATCAGTTTTCACCACCTCCTAAACTCTTAAACAAATAAAAATTATTTGTTTAACTCAGCAAGTTTTGCTTTACTAGGAGTTTTGTATTTGATAAATCCTTTCATGTTTGTAATGTAGTAACCGCCCCCTAAACCATATTGTCCTCCAAATTTGCTGTCATAAGAATAGACTCTGTAAGACTCTCCTGGATAAAGGATGCGTACAAAAGTAAGCTTGTTATCATCCCGTTTCCATAGATTGATAGGTTTAACCACATCAATTTTTCCAATCTGGCCTGGTTTAAGTTCTGCTCCTTCCCAATAAACTTTTCTAGGTGTGTTTGGAATTGTAGGGGATGTAGAACCCTCTTTTGTCAAATCTTTTCCCTCAATGTAAAAAGCCTCATATTTTATCGGATCGTAACCATATTCCCCACTATGAGTATGCAAACCAACACCTACAAATTTAGTTGGATCAGAAACATAGATGTATGCTAAAACATATTTCTGACCATTATCATCAATGATTTCGGATTTTTGTACTGGTTTTTTCGCTGTATCAGCTAACACCATTCGACTATAGAGTGTGAGTTTTTCTCCTACTGACCACTCTGAATTTTGATTAGGACTCAATTTAAATACTACAGTTCCTGGTTTTTTACCATAAACTGCTACAGTACCTGCTATATAAGCACCTTCTTCTCTTCCATAAACCTTTTGTGTTTCTAAAGTTTCTCCTTGAATCATCGCTGCTTCAACTTTAGTTTCTGAAAACGGATTAAAGAATGATTGGTTAAGAATAGGACCTAAAGATCCAAGCGTTAAAGCCCCTGTTAATGCAATTGCAGTAATTTTTTTATACATTTACAAAGTCCCCTTTCTTTTATGATGGTATAAAAACCATTTGATATGAGTCTTAATTAGTATGATTTCTTGTGTTCCAATACAATTTATTTTTTCATGAATCCACGCTCCTTTTTAAAATAAAAAAAGCGGTCTTTATTCGAAAATGGGCATACTTCAAACATGCTCATTTTTCGATCCAAAGACCGCTTCGATTCTTAAACACCAACAGAAAAATTGAAAACATTGTATACAATACCATTATAATCCTTACAAAAGGGATAGTTCAAGGTATTTTACAAGATAAAATATTTAAAAAAGCGGTACTTATCAATATTCTGTTTTCATCAATCTTTGATTTTTTTCAACGATAAACATCTTATATTTCAAAAGAATAAAAGCAAAAAAGCCCCGAAAATCCATAAGAAAATAGAATACAAATGTATCCTTCTTAGGATTCTCGGGGCGTTCCCGTTAATGTTAAGATTTAACATTATCATATAAAAAATTGTCTGTATGGTCAACTAAAACAAATATACTGGTTTTTACTATTTTTTATATTCATAAACCGCTGCTTGTCTTATATACGTGGTATTCCCTTTAAACCAGCGGGGACTTTCCGTAGTCATTACAGCAATTACACTAGGTCCGTTTATTCTTTCAAGAATTTCATAATCCGGATTTGAATAAACCATTGGAAATGTAGCATTACTGTCGTCAACAAATTCTAAATGAACAATATAAAGTTCATTTTTAAAGAAAGAGGATTCGTTTGGTGTATATACAAAGCCAGCTTGACTCTTAAGATCCAAATTTAATTCTAGTGATTCTTTCAATTTGTCAATTGCTGCCGATTGATCAAAAATAACCTTACCATCTGCAATTGCATTATGATCGACAGCCAGGGCAGCATCATGAACACCTAATTCAAGAGCATTTTTTATTTGTCGAGTAGCTGTTTTATCGGCATCTATATTAAATTGCATTTGAATGATAAAAGCAAAAAGTAAAATAAATAACGCAGTCCTTAAAGTTGTTGCCATTTGAACAACTCTCCTAATTAATGTATTCGCTTAATACTTTTGTTTCTTTTTTAAAAGTATCAGGACCTTGATTAAAAATGTCCACAATAAAAATAAAACCTCGAGGAACTTCAATACTTGCTTCTATAAATTCATTCCGAGGTGTAGGTGTCATGGTTGCTTCTATAGTGATTTTTGTTTCGTCAAAATTGTATTTTGTGACTAAAGTATCTTTCATATCATCAATAATTTCAGGAGTGAAATAGCCTTCTATTGCTGCTTTCTTCGCTCCCTCGGTAAGTACAACCTCAACAGCTTCTCTATGTAAACTATCAATATAGGTAAGAATGGGAGCAAACATGATATTGATCACAATAAATAAAGTCATCCATTCACCTAATGTTTTTGACATTGAGATTTCCTCCTTAATTGGATAACAAGAGAGGAACATAATTCCCCTCTTGTATGAGAAGTCAATATTAGTTATTAGTCGGAGTACCGCTTCCGTCTGGCAAGTTATCTACTTGGTTTTCGATTTGTGTTTTATAGTCATTAGTTTCTGCTCCAATCATGTTGTATCCAATAAAGAATAGAAATGCACTGATACAAACAGCAGTAATGGCAAGTCCTAAAAATTTTGCTAAAGAAGTATTCATTGATAAAATTCCTCCATTTTGGTTATTTAAATTTTAATTGATGCTCGGTTTTGAGCATGGTTTCATGTATGTTATTTTTTTCTTGCAGTGAGTTATAAACAACTCCAAAAATCAGAGTAACCATGATGATGACAATAGCTGCCATGACCATGAAGGTAGATAAGGATTTACTCATCTCGTCACCTAACTAACCACTTTTTGAAATATAGTCCGCTATCACATCGGAAATATCGCTCAACAGTAAATACATCCCACCAAAAATAAATGCACTTATAGTGACAGCAGTAATAGCGATTTTCATAAAGGTACCAAGAGATGTTTTAATTAGCATCACCTCCTCTAAAGTTTTTTGGATATTACATTTTTGAACTCTTTAAAATAAATGAAACCATGGTTACAACAACTAATAGAAAATTCAAGATAATAAGAAAATGGGTTGCTTTTATAGGGATTCCGAGAAGGTCCGTTGTAATTTTTCTTTTCCGTCTATAGTTCTCTATCTGTGTTTTGACAAACATATTGTGCATTCCTCGTAAATGATTAAGAGCGGTTTTTTGATCCACATCATCTAAGTTTTTCATAACTCCGATAAGAGCTTGAGCTTCTTTTGAATTTAGCTCCTGGCTAAATTTATCTAATGCTACTTTTGGTCCCTCATCATTACTCCAAATGGATAACAACATCGTTAAGGGTTTATCTAGAACAACAAAATATGGTTTAATATTACGAAGAATGTTATAAGTATTTATCCGATTTACCGTCATCATTTCTATTTCATTTATGAGAAGGTCGTAAAGCATAAATACTTCTGCATGTTTTTTTGCATTGTGATACTCAACGATTCTCTTCATGAGATAAACAAATAACGAAAAAGGGTTGCTAGGTAATACCAGAAAAAATAACACTACAATAAATATCGCTGCGACTAATGTAGTTTTTTCTGCTCTCCCGTTTACGATAATAGGGAAGATTACATAATAAATGCTTAAGAAAAGGATAAAGCTGCCCGTTATAAGATAATAACGAATTCCATTTAAACCGAATGGATATTGAGCTTTTTTAAGCCATTCTTCCGCTTTTGTGTTCTGAGAGCCATCAATAACCTTTTTTCTTACTTTTACCAATTGGGTCCTCATCCGGATTCTAGTTTGTAATCTCTCCGCTTTTGAAGTAAGTCCAGTATAGACAAAGAACCCTGCTAAACATGCCAGGAAGAAAGAAAAGAAATGAATCAAATAAGGAAGATACTTAAAAATCATTACTTCATTTTGCATAATATCTCCTTTCCACTACAGGTCGTTTTTCGGACGCTTTAGAAAAATGGATATGATGATCGAAAAAATCACTCCTAAAACACATAACAAAAAATTTAATAAGGTCCATTGGGTGCCAAATTGTAGTTTTGTCCAATCCTGAGCCCCAGATGTATAATATCCCAAAAGAAGGGAACCAATGAACACCGGAACTGTTACGTAACCGTTATAAACGGTATCAAGTGTATAGGATTTTTCTTCTTCTAGCATTTCTTCAGTTTCTTCCATTTGTTTTGATAAAACAATCAAAGCATTAAGTACTTTCTCGTTATATAAATAAGCCTTTAAAATAATACTTCCTAATCGTTTTGACCAATTGGTTCCCGCTGTATAAGTGAAGACTTGAATACTCTCCCTTAATTCGGTTTCATTACGAGATACCTGTAAATCAGAGATTAATTTAACTATTACTTTTTTTAATGACGTATTTTTCACTTCTTTTTGGGTTTCGGACAAAGCATGATACATATCGTAATGCATAGCATTGTAGTTTTGAGTTAACCTTTGAACGATATAAAGAAATTCCAAACTCATTAAATAACGAATTTTATTTAACCTTAAACGAAGAATCAGATATGGAATCAATGAAAGCAAAATTCCAAATATGACTGCTATTAAAATGTCACCAAAGACAACAAAGATAAAAATAGCAGAAATTACACCTAATAAGCCCGATAAAAAAAGAAAAACAGGAACATCATAATCATTTCTTTCATCTCTTGTTGTTTTTATTAGTAAGTTCAAATGCTTTAACAAAGGATTTTTATACGAAGTTTCTTTAGAGTAAAAAACCTTACTCCTTACTTTGCGAATACGATATTTATAGTTCCATTGGGTATATTTATTTTTTAATGAAGTGTACATTATGTTCTTGCTTGTCCATAATGAACTGGCAAGCAAAATACAATAAAGAAAATAGTCTACTCCTAAATGCCAGAACCAATGTAAGAGTTTATCCATCTGTGTCCTCTCCCAATAAGGTATCAATGATATGGTCCTTAATTTTTTCGTAATCTGACATAGGAGATACCTTCTCTTTTTGTTTTAAGTGATTGATTAATATTTTTGTATCTTTTAAACTTTCAGCGGCCATTAAGGTTAATAGATGTTTAGAAATATTCGACGAATAATAGTATCGATCTGTCACAGGGCTATACCGAACAAGGTCTTGGGTCCGATAAGTTCGTGATTTTTCATCCCATATAATTTCTGTTACCCCAACTACACGTTTTCTTCGTCTATCCCGGTCTGCGCTCATTGTCACGATAATATCGATATTTCTAGCAACCCGCTCAAGTTCATTTTCAAAATTACGATTCGGAAATTCATCTAAGATGTGTCTTGTAATCTGAGGTACTACATTTTCAACAGAAGTTAAATGATACGTTGAGTATGCACCCCGCTCTCCTCTTTCGCAGGCTTGTAAATAACCTTCTGTTTCCAAAGAACGGATTTCCCCTACCACGATATAATCATGTTCCATACGGAGTAATCTCGGCATGGCATGATGTAGATCTCCTTCTTTTGCCTGCACTTCAAAAATTAACCGGTCTTTAAACTGATTAGACAGGTTTAATTCGAAGTGTTTTTCCATTACTGCAGCAACATAGGAAGGATCACGTTCCCTCAACATGGTTTTCATAAAGGTTGATTTTGCTGAACGTACACGACCTGCAAAAATCGTATTGGTCATTACGCGAGCTAGAGCTCGGAAAAAAGGAACATCATCCGGTAAAATGGTACCCAAACTCGCTTGTTCCTCTAAACTCATGTTTTTAACAACAAACCGGCGGAACATTACGTAATTCTCTTTCCCTCGAGGTTTTTGAATCATGGTGATCCGGCTACCGTCTTCTCTTTCTATTTCCAATTCAGGAGTTTGTTCGTTAATGACAGCATCCTTTATCCTCATTGTAAATGCTCTTTTAATCCTCTCGACCGCTTCCGTATTTTCGAAAGTTTCATTTTGTTTTTTAAATTCACCATTAATATCAAGCCACAATTCGGTTCCTCTAATTACTGCAGCTTCGCTAGAGGGGATTTTATCCCATTTATGAAGGATGCTGACTCCCCAAACTTCATGAAAGATAGCCTCTGCAAGAGAATCGTAAAAACTAGGAAATTCCTCAGTCGTAATATTATGTTTTACTAATACCTCATTGATTTTGTTAATGAAATACGACATGGCTTGAGTATCCCCAATAACTGCTCTATGTTGTCTATCTAACCAGGTATTCTCATGTAATAATTCCATTTCACTCAAATCGACGTTTGAATCCTTCTTCGTATCAACTTCATCATCAATGATGATATCGTTTAATTCTTCTCTAACTGTTTGACATATTTGTTTAAATGATTTTTTTCGAGCGAAAGTTGTGATAAATTCTTGTTGTTTTAGCCCTTTGTCTGCGATTGTTTTTGATAACCATTCAGAAGAACTAAAAGGTTTTTCCAATCCTAATTCTTTAACTAAGTTTTCCAATTTTTATCACCTGCTTATTTACCTAAAAATGCGAAAAATTTTTTCTTCTCTTTTCTTTCAACAGCCATGTCCGCTTTTTCAGTAAGCTTACATTCTGAAATGATTAAGTTCGATAGTAAATCTATATTTTTTGTATAGAAGGAATCTGAAATATCATACAAAAGCTTCTTTTGAAATGCAGCCATAGCCCCGAGCTCTCCCATATCAGGTACGGTGGCAACCCTGGTCATATTCAATTCTTCTTCAAGGGCCTTTTCATTTATTAGGGTATTGCTTGGTTGAAATTTGTTGATCACAAGCATGAAGTCCTCAGATTTACCACCAACCGGCTCAATTAATTGTTGAAAAACGTAAGGGAAATATCCTCTATAACCTTTTTCCTCTTGGTTTGTTACAAGGAATTTTAAATTACTTGAAAGATAGGATTGAACAGTTGGTGCGGTATCAAAATGTGTGCCGGCATCGATTAAAATAACATCGAACACTTCTTGGGCTACTTTGATCAATTGTTCAATTTCAAAAGGCTGATAAAATCGCTGCATTTTTATATCACGATTTCCAGCAAGATGATAAAAAGATAAATAGTAAGAAACTGCTTCTGACAATCGGCCAGGTGTAAGACTATGTGTTTTTAGATCGACTTTTAGGTCATTAAGATACTGTCCGTTATAATGATAGAAATAATCAGCTGGATCCCAGCTATTCAAACTAAGAACCAACACACGTTCCTCCACTCTTTGAGAGAGAGAGCGAGCGAGATTAAGAACTGTGGTTGTTACTCCTGCTCCGCTGTGTGTTCCAAAAAAACTTATCAATCTTTTAGAAATGTAATCTTTCCTATTCGTAATTTGATTTAAGATCTCTTCTACTATTTGCTCGGAAGTAAGGAGTTCATGTAAAACTTTTACTTTATGAGCTGCACACAATCTCGTTACGGTCTTCATGATTAAATCACTATTAATAGAAGCTGGCTTATAAAATATAGGTTGGTCCGGGTATTTTTCACGAATCTCGGAAAGTTGTTGAACATCAAATATTTCTCCATCTAAAAGAAAGACGTGCACATCTAAGGTTGCGACCTTTACTTCATCCCAGAGTAAAGCAGTTTTGATTTCTTCACTCTTTTCGAATAGCTCTTTAAAAATTGTATTTTTTGAAATAACTACTATATTCACAATGTTTTGCTCTCCTTTATTGATAGGTAATGTATAGTTTCTTTCCTTTACCTAAAACTTCATCCATAAGCTTTGCAAAATCTTCTTCATTTAAAATGACTTCTATATCACTGATCGTTGAGGTTGCGTTAAGACGTTTATCTTGATTATTCCCTTCAGCTGCAGAAACTACTTCTTTATTCCCGGAGTCTTTTACGTATACAACCTTCACATCTTCAAGAAATGGTTTAGTATCAATATTTTGTGCATTCGGTAAAACTGGTACGTTGGATGATTGGTTATTTGCATGTGTTTTATCTCTACCAGTTGTTGAAGGGGTATTTGTAGCTACATTAGATGAGATATTACTTTTTTTTCCATCAGTGGTAACTAGATATAAGTCAATAACATCTTTTCTCCGAAGTGATCCTGGTTGTGCATAAATCATATCCTTTGTGATAGGGCGTATGGCTTCCCCTTTAGAGGTATTTGGAACAATATCATTAAAATCAACCATTTTGGTTGAAATCATAGAATTTCCAACAATATCTTGCTTTGAATCACGGCCGATAATCTTTTTAAGATCCTTTGCAAGAACAACATCCTCAATCAAAGATTCTTTTGCACGTCTTTCAATGACTATTTTTTCTTCAGTTATTTGTTCTGAACGTAAAATTTGTTCACCGGCTTTAACAACTACGACTTCTTCCGAATCGATTCGATCTTTAATGTAAAAATCATAGAGCCATATAAAGCCAATAGTGGCCAGTGAAGTAAAAATCCCTAATGTGATTTTTATAGAAGGCTTCATAAAGATGTTTCCTCTCCTTTTAGTGTTGTTTTTTCAAATGTAATTTTTTTATTGAATAAACCTTTCATAAATCCAATTCCTTTTCTATGTTTCTTTAAGAATTCTGTAGGAAGAATCTCTTCTAACAAGGGTGTTATATATGGCTCTAAGCGTTTGGAATATTCTTTGTAATCATTTAAAAAGACTCCATCATACTGTGCTTGGTAAATATCCGCTGCCGAAAAAGCCGGGAACAAAGTCTTTATTTTGTCACCGTACAAATCTTTTATCAGTGAACCCTTTAGGATCGCTTTATCAAATCGATTCCCAATTAGTGCTGACTTTTCATGATCGAGTAGCTTATAAAAGAAGGTAACCGATTCGTCATTTGATTCTTCCAGATATTGAAAAAGAGGTATATCTGGTTCAATAACAAAATATACGTAGTCTGCAATATCAAAAGCATCCTGAAAAATTTCGTATTGCCAGTCTGTTCCCACATCGATTATGGTTATTGTCGATTGGGTGGAAAACAGGACTTTGATTAATGTCTCAAAGGTTATGTCTTCCTCTTTGTAAATAGGCTCATTTTTAGGGTGCTTACAAACCACTTCCACATCACTTTTGGTCCATTCATACACACTGATTTGTTTAGTATCTACATACTTGCTATATTGATAGAATTTACTTCTGTAATAATTCGTATGTTTATGGCCAATAAATCGGTCATAGGTATAGGATTTTGAAAAAGGACTTTCAATATAAGTAGATCCAATCCCCATTTGAGTGAGTGTTCTAGCCAAAAGGTGAGAGACGAAGGTACTTCCGCTTCTAGCCACCGGGCTGCCAATCATAATGAGCTTCTTTTTAACCGGCACACCAACGATCTTCTCGGTATGGTTATGTATGTGAATTTTGTAATCCCTTTTAACAATATTTTTGTTAACAACCTTTTGAACAACCTTCTTTTCAATTACTTTCTTAATGATTGGTTTTTCATCTGGTTTTTCTTGCTCAAATTCCTCTTCTTCAAGTTCTTCTAGGCCCTGTAGAATGGGTGTCGAAGCAACTAAAAACTTTTCAACTCTTGAAAAGCGGGGCTTATCCTTTAATTGTTCAATAAATTTAATTAAATCAACTGAATTAGTATTAAAGATGTCCATAACACCAATACTTACGAGTGTTGACAATAAAAGATCGCCTTTTGGTCGTTCACATAGCAATACCACTCGTAAAGAATCTTCATATTGGATCCGAATATTTCGAATTAAGGTAATAAGCTCTTTGTCCTGCTCTTCTTTCTCATGAAAATCACTATTTAAATAGTGGTCATGAATGATGAGAATATCTGGTTTCTCAATATTTAAAATTTCAGTTAAATATCTTCGATGCAAAACTTCATGTGATGAAATTAAGAAATCCTGTGGATGATCCTCAAAGTTAAGTTTAAGAAGTTCCGAATAAGATTTATCTCCTACCGCTATAAGCACTTTCTTTTGCATGACTGTTCACTCCAAAATAAAAATACCCGAAACTCAGACTCCTAACTTAATAAAACTTGCTAGAAGTCTAGTCTCGGGTATTTCCCGTTATGTATGCAATTGTTAAGATAAAGTCTAGTAGGGGCGCCCCCTAATTGCTTAGGGGACATTAAAAAACTTTAAGAAAGGCTGCTGCCTTTAGTCTGATATTAGCATTTAAGTCTATAACTTTCAAGCACCATAATGAAAATTTAAATGATATTTTATTTCTAAAAAATTTATATAAGAATCCACTAATTCTGGATCATAGTGCTTACAGCTAAGGGAATGAATCTCTTGAACGACTAAGTGTTGATTAATCGGTTTTTGGTAAACACGGCCATATAGCATAGTATCATATGTGTCAACAATTCTTATCATCCTTGAAAGGAGCGGAATTTCCTTTCCTTTTATTCCGTAATAACCGCTCCCATCCCAATTTTCATGATGATAGAGTACACATTTTGAAAATTCAGATGGGAGATCCTCCATTTTTTCAACCCATTGCTGCCCATAATCAGTATGCAATTTAATCATTTTAAATTCCTGTTCTGTAAGTCGACCTTCCTTGTTTAATAATGCAGAAGGTATATTTACTTTCCCTATATCATGGAGAAGACCTAGTATAAATATCTGTTCTGTATTTTCCATTCCCATGAATTTTGCGAATTCGTATAATTGATCTCCAACTCTCATTGAGTGACGAAACGTACTTAAACAGTGTTCAAATAGCTTTTCAATTAACATATGAGAGTTTATTACAGTTTTTGTCGTCATGTTTCACTCCTTTTAAAATTCTAGCTTAATTCTCTTAAGCTTTTCCTTGTTAGGGATGTAAAAGGCGGTGTTAAGACCGTCTTGTAGCAAATCTTCTTCTACACAAACCCATATATGAAACGGATAGGTATCGAGCATAATTTGTTCATGGATATATTCTGCAACAGTAAGAGTAGAAGTATAAATAACGACAAATCCAATATTGTCTGGAAACTCACTTACTGGAATATTACCAAATTTTTCATAAACTCTTTTCCACACTTCAAGTTTATCTCTAAAGTAACCAATAAAGTTTTGATTCATTTGAGCACGATCAATTAGGAAATTTACATTCCCTTGTGGTGTTTTGATTTCAGCAGCACCTAAAGGGAATTTGAGCCTTGGATTGTCAGCGATGATCGCATTCCATTTCCATTTATTGACGATTTTCCTTTCTATCATCTGGCAACGGAGTTCATTCATAGCGACAAACCGCTTGATTCCTCCGATGCCATAGTTATCCCAACGATTAGGGTCCATAAAGAAATCTTCGTTATAGAAATGTTTTAACAGTTTGTATCCAGCTACCCCCAAAGTAAAGGGTGCGGGTGGTTTAACCGTATCTTCCTGCCCTCTGATACGTACTTTCCATCGATCAACTAATCCGTTTGTTCGGAAGCGGTCTAACCTTTTTGAAGTTTCCGAACGGCTCATAACACTTATCATATATCTTCTTATTTGATCTTCGTTGGCACAAATCGAATCGCCTAGTACCTTCAATAACATAAAATCGGTGTCGTCTATCCTACCCCTTTTAAACAGGTCTATAACTCCCTCTAGAGTAGTATAAGGATAGTACTTACTTGGCAACACCTTATTACCTTTGAGAAAGGGGTGATCCCAAAAAGGTACTTCGCCTCTTTTCGTTGTGAATAAGGGGTATTCTAAGTTGTCAAATTCAACTTGTTCTTTTTTTAAGACTTCCATTATTCAAACAAGAAAGCTCCAACGTCTTTGCGTTTCTTTTTACCCCTTGGATAATTCACAATTACTACCTTAGCATGACGATTCTTCCGGTCAATACTACGTATTCTACATGAAACAACGTCTCCGACAATTGGCTCTTCAAGATAAGAAGGTTTGATACCTTTTACTTCTAATCCAACATCTAACTGCACGAAAATTCCATGTACCGGATCAACGCCACTTATTACTCCGGCTACAGTATCCATATCCTTCAAACGTTCAAGCTTTTTAAACGGATCCTCTAAAGTATGTCTGCGACTAACTTGAATTAAATCGTTTTCCTTATCGAAACGAAGAACTTTAACTTGAATAGTTTCACCCCTGTTTACTTGCTGTTCAATTCTTCGGCCACGTTCCCAGCTCCAGTCATTCGGAAGCATAAAGCAGTCTGCTCCATTAATTCGAACAAACACTCTCCGGGTTTTCGGGTTAAACCCCCAAACCACACCTTCAAATATTTTGTTTTCTAATTCTCCACTTTCTTGTAATGCCTGCAGATCCTCATAGAATTTTGCTTTTTTGATTTGGTCGGCTTTACGAACACTGACAACAGCTGCTTTAGCTTCCAAATCTAAATGATCAATCAAAAATTCTTGGATAGATCCTGTAAAACCATTTAAAGATTTAAATTCATAATCAGAAAATTCGTTGGCAGGACAGTAAGCATGAATCCCTCCTTCTAGCAGAAAGAGTGCAACCTCCATTTCTTTTTCAACGTACTTACCTTCTTCCAATACTCTTGCTTTTTTAGTACCTACGGATGTAATAACACCTCTGACGATTTCTTTATTTCTTTTCATCCGAGCAAGGTTTTCTAATTGCTCCTCTGTAGTCCATGATTGAGTTAATACCTCAGTCATTTCGTATCCTCCTAGTAATATGATTCAGGATTAGCAAACAAAAAAGAACGACCTCAAGCAATATAAGCAGTCATTCAAAACTACTTATAGCTTGGGTCGTTCCCATTAATTGTATAAAATTTTCGATCTTGCTATCCTTACCAAAAAGTGTATTACACATTAAAATTATTTTCAACAGATATTTATGCATTCATGTTATTTATTTATGATGACAACTTAATTAAAAGAAAAGTTTGTCTTTACTTGAAACTTACCTATAGAGTCACAATTTAAAAGGAAACTGGTGCGTTTCTAACTTTTCATAACTTGTGCTGTCCGATGTTGCCAACATAATATTTTTGAATTGCTCAAAACCTTCATTAAGATTGTATTGTTGGAAGTCGCTCTTTGACAAGATAGCCTTTTAATAATCTCCAGCTAGTGAATATTATTCTTCATAATCACTATAGAATTTGGCGGAAGCCACTTCTTTAGAAGCAGGAACCTTTTTGACTTCCTTTAAAATTTCGTCTGCAAACTGGAGTTGTTCTTCTCCTAGTTCGGACTGCTCGGGTTTAACATCAGTCTGTTGTATAGAAGTTTTGTTACCCAAAACACTACTGAAACTAAATGGTTCCAGTTCATTACCCGGTTTAGGAGATCCCTGGATGAATTTATTTTCTATTGTGTTTTTACTTTGATCTTCTACAAGGGGAATAGATTGATTTTCTTCTTCAATCGAAATAGACTGAGGAATATTCGGTTCATCCTGTACGATTTCTCCCACATCTTCTTCCTCAAAATAGTAATCAACTGGCTGTTCCGCTACTGGATAACCAATAAGCTGCTCTCTTTCCTGATGTGTTTTTGACTGTTCTTCAGTAGAAGGAAGTTCATTAGTTCCTGTTGGCTCCTCTACTTCTTCTATACCTTCCTCTATGAGAAATGGTTCCGATACAATTTGGTTACGATTTGCAAGCCAAAGTTCCGCTGCTTCTTTATCAACCTGAACAACTGCTTTTTTAAACTCCTCTTTCGGTACAAAGTTTGCATCAATTTGTTTAACCGGAATAGGTCTGTTATTCGCTACAATTTTAACTGCACATTGGAATGGTTTCTGATATATAATATCGGCTGGTGATAGAATAGCTTCTTTAGTCTTCTGATAGCTACTCCCAACCCGTAACGATGGTTGTTCCTGTAATGGGCTAACCGCTTGTTCACTTAAGCTTTCTTCAAATCGCTCTTTTTCTCCAAAGATTTTTGAGAATAATTGTGCATCAAAGTCCGGTATATCTCCATAGACCATTTTGTGCCTCAGAGTTCCTAATAAGGTGTGCATATACGTTTCGCCATATTTATCGGCCAGCTGCGTAACAGTTTGAGCGACAACCGTAACAATAGCCTTATATTTTCGTGATTGAGCGGGAAACTCTCTAAAAGGGTGATAGATATAGTCTGGAAACTCATCTACTAAAATATGGTGAAAGGTTGATACATTAGGAGATCTTCTAAATACTGCATTCTGTAAACTTAAGAGAATGAGCTTTCCTAAAATATTAGATAATCCCCCGAGTTCTCCCTTAGCAGTATTCACTAATAACACTCCGCCCATTTCTAGATGTTTATCAAAATCGAAATTTGACTTTCCGAATAATACACGTCGAATCAGAGGGTTAGCTCCGATATCATTTAAGATGTTTCTCAGTCCTTGAACATATTCAGCTTTTGCATCATAATAAGCGGGTTCGTTACGATATTCTCCATGTTTAATCATAACCGGGAGCATTGCTCCGCCCGCTCTTTCCATTTGTGGAAGTAAGTTCATATCAAACCATTCATCAATTTGTTTTACTATTGCCCAGTGATTACGTTCGTCACGATCTTCAATGAAATCAATATTATCTGGAATAGTCTCTTTCAACTTCAGATGCATTCTACGAACTAGCTGTGGATTGTCATACATCTTTAATAACATATCAAAGGTTACTTCTTGTTCTGGATCATGCAACTTCAATAAATAAATATAGTGTTTCAAGTGGTTACGCTCAGATTGTTGGAAGAAGAAATTGCTATTTCCTCCTTCAGCCAATCCTTCAATAACCATTGCGAAAGCCTCTGCAACTTTGTCAACAGGCCCTTGCATTGGATTGATACTTGGTGTATTCGGATTAGTCGGGTCAATATAAAAAACGGATTCTTCCGGAATTCCATGAGCTTTTACCAACTGAAAAGCTTTTTGGCATAAGTCATTCGAGGGCTCAATGACACTTATTCCATTCAAGTACTTACCTTTCACCTCTTCGGTGTGATAATCTTCCCGTATATAAATTTCGGGATAATCATTAATAAAACGGGTCATCCAGTGCAGATCCTGATTTAAAATAGGCAAAACAAGAGCGGCTGTTTTACCAGTACCTATACTTCCAATGATAATGTTATTAAGAGTTCGGTCTTTTCCTGGCTGAATTAGCAATTCTTTTGTATCTGATTCAGGACCTAATACAATATCTGGCCATTGTACTGTTGTCTCCAACTTAAACCATTTTTGCAAGAGAACGTTGCTGAATTCAAACTCATTAAACGCTTCTTTCAATTCAGCGGAGTATTGCGAATACTGCCCGCTTAACCAAAGGAGCAACATAAGAGTTACAGCAGTTGGAATAAACATAATTGTTAACAACAACGTATTCGTATCCCCTACCGCTATTGCGTGCCAAATATTGTTCACTTCCATCATGTTAATCCGTTCACCTAAATATGGCAACAGTGTGTTATAAACAGGGGCCGAAATTAACCATAGGTAATGAAATGTAATTCCGAGGAACATATTCCAGAACCATAAACGCCTCCAAAATGGAGTTTGATACCTTTTAAATTTCGTGCTCACTAACCAGCCTACAATTAACCATAAAGCAGCGAACAAGAATCCAAAAAATCCCGGTTGAGTTGAATCACCAAAAAGGATAAAACTAGGGATTGCTCCCAAAAATTGACCGCTCATTAAAAAGAAATAATTAAAGGTCGAGCGTAAGGTAAGAAATAAGGAAACGATAGCTAATAGCGACATAGAGATAACGGGTAGTTTAGGAAGGAGTTTATCTTTCATATAAAAGCACTCCCTCTTTCTTATATTGTGTAACTGTTTGATAAAACATTGGTGATTGCTCAAAGTTGTTAGCTAACTGTTGACTTGTTCCAAACATAATATGGTTTAACTGCTTTCCTAAATGGTCATTTTGAAGTTCTTCATTTTTACGATATATCGCCAGGATTTTATTTACCTCTGTTTTAGCTTTAAACCTCTTTTCATTTCTTAATCGATTTA
Source organism: Bacillus methanolicus (assembly GCF_028888695.1). Taxonomy (NCBI): domain Bacteria; kingdom Bacillati; phylum Bacillota; class Bacilli; order Caryophanales; family Bacillaceae; genus Bacillus; species Bacillus methanolicus. Next base: position 53,336 of record NZ_PNFF01000003.1, read on the forward strand.
AATACTCAATCTGGTCGAGGCATTTCACACTTCCCTCTTCCATTATCTTAATTAAAACAACATGGCCCTTGCTGCTATTCTTGCTTTTGAACAGAAGATGACTATCCGCATAAAGAGAACGATCAACATCTGGTAAATAAAATTCATCTTCATTCAACCGTGCAATCTCGTATTCGAACGTAATGTTCATCTCCAACAATGAAATTATGGCTTCGATTTCTCTTGAGCGTTCCTCAGGGGAAATAGGGTAAATCCCCGTCATGATATTCGAAGCAACTTGAATTGCTCTATTCATAGAGACCACATAAAAAAATAAATTTGAATGTACATGAACGTTAGCTCGAATTATTGAGTCTTTCACGCTCGCTATCCTACGACTACGGTCCATTCCATACTCTTTTTTGTAACGAAGAGCTTTATCCGTATCATCTAGTACAACAAGTAAGACATGATAAATTTCGTCCGGACGCTGACTAGCGTACTTAACGTACTTCCCAATTTTTTCTTCTATCATGCTCAAGCTCTCACTACCTGTATCCAATTCAATGTTCAGGAATCCGAATTCGTTAGATAGAATCCAATCTGGCACCACCAATGGAAACGCATCAGAATCCTTTTCTAAATATGGAAGAGTAGATGGATGATGAGAAACGATATTCCTCTTATTCTTTTTAAATTCCACTAAAGTTCGAATCACAACATCCCGAGTAGCAAAGAAATGATCTGTATTAGCAGTAGGAACCATAATCTCTTTATAACTGGTATCTCCTTTTGGAATCATTTCTTCATTTTCTAAAATTTTAACTCCTTGTCTTCCTATACGGTAATAAATCATTCCGAAAGGATTGTTCATATAGTTCTTAGAGTGCACAACGTTTAATTTTCTCCAACGTTTCAGCTTCTTTTCTGTAGTATCTTTGCTGATTCCATAAAGCTCCAGGCAATAAAACTTTAACTGAGACAAAGATAATACTCTGTGTTGCCAAATTAAATGTAGAAGTTCTAAATCAATATCGGTTAACCAAACACCCCGCTTATCCCTTCTAATTTTATACTTCTTTCTGAGCAACTACCCAACCTCCTTTAAATAAAAAAGAAGTACCCAGGATAAACAAAGCTAGTCATAGCTTTGAATAATCGAGGGTACTTCCCTTTAGGTCTATTTGATTTTCTCTGAAAGTATATCATTTAATTCTTTAAAACATCAATACTATTTTTGAAAACCGAGTTGAATATTTATGAGTAATATACAAGATTTTATTTGTGTAAAACCGTCATGTTAGATAGAGAAAAAATTAAAAAAGAGGAAAAATTAGGGTACAAAAACGATATGGGGGAAATGCGGTTACTGGTGATGACTTATTCCCTAAAATAGGGGTCTGTATAACGGAATGAAGTCTGTGTTTAAAATCGACCAAAAACCCTTCTCTTATATGGCTTCAACTTATCCGCTTATCGGACAATTTATAACGGATACATTAACTTCTCCGTTATAACTTATCCGTTATAGCCCTGTTTTTTATAATAAACTAAAAGAAAAAGAACTAAAATCATTAGATTAAATCATTGAATAGAATATTGAATATTTCTACGAATCTACTAACGAGTTACTTCCTCTCCCCCGTCTTTTTTTAGTCTTTAAAGACATCAATCCCACGGTCACTTTTCCATTTTTCCACTTATCCAGATTTAATAAAACCTGGAACCGGCTGCTGTGAAACAACAAAATTAATTACGAAAAATATATTTATAAGATTGTAAATTATTTTGAGATTTTTAAAGAAAAAAAAACCGAAATAAAGATGGGGCAACACTTTACTTCGGTACTTTGACATGACTAAATAACCCTTCCCAGTTCATACAAACATATCTTCCTTACATTCTATGCCATATGAAAATAAAGTCGTATGTTAAAAACCTAGAAGACTTACTTGTGTACCTCAATTAAGGTACACAAATAAAGGTGTGACAGCCAAGACAATTAAAACTATATATATATCAAGTAATTTATTTATGGTACATAATTGAGGTACACAAATATAAAATTTTGTTAGTTTAATATTGATTTTTCATTGTTTTATTTGCATTAATTTAGTTAATTTTCTATAATGTACCTTAATGGTACATAATTAAGGGTCTTTAAGGTGCAAAAGGTGGTGATAGAATGAGTGAATCATTATCTGTAAAGACCAATTATAAGGATTTAGATCAACTAGAATACGATGAGGATACTTTACGTTTTTTAAGGAAAAAACTTGATGACTTTACCATTGATGTATTTAGGAAAATCGTCAACGAAAATAAACTACATAGAGGTTTAGTTAAGACTAGGCTTGAAAATTTTCATAGTATGCGAAAAAGATACGATGCCGCCTTCTTAATATTGGAATCACAAGGGTTTATTGAGAAAAGAGAAGATGGAACGGCTACTCCTTATTTTGTAACTATCCGAGGTAGGCAATTAGGACAACTCTTAAAACAAGAAAAATTAGAACGAGAGGAGCATTTAAATGATTAAACCATTTGTTGAAAACGAAAAACTTGGAGCAATTAAAGCCTTATTATCACCTCACTTACTTTCAGAGGAAGTAAAAACAGAAATGAATCGTTTCCCTTCACAAGCAATCATCGGTTTAGGACAAGGTGGAGGAAGAATTGCAGCCGAATTATCTCGCTTTGGATTCCCTACCTTTTTACTTAATTCTTCAAAGTCAGATATGGAAGAGCATAAACATTTAATTCCTGAAGAACGCAGAATCTTAACCCTTAGTAAAGATTTTCCAGAACTTGAAGGAACAGATAAAAATGCTCAATTAGGTTTCCAAATTGCGAAAGAAAATAAGGATTTGTATGCTAAAGTTGCTCTTGACGACGCGATTCAAGATGCTGAATTTGTTTGGGTATGTGTAAGTTTAGGTGGAGGAACCGGAAACGGAGCTTTAAAAGTTGCGTTAACATATTTATCGAAGGTAAGGGAAAATAGAGCTTTACCGGGTGGTAAGATTCCATTAGGGGTTATCTGCTCCCTTCCTTCTTCAGACGAAAAAGGTTCTGCCTTTAGAAGAAATGCTCTTGCAGGAATAAGCGTTATTCAACAATTAATGAATGAAAACAAAATGGGAACAGCAATTGTAATTGATAATGAAAAAATAAAGGACTATTATGCTAACAATCCTTTGAAAACATATGGTGGAACAGAAATTGATGCAAAATCTTATAGCAATATGGTTATTTCAAGTACATTAGCGGAAATTTCTACCCTTCCAATAATGGATGGCCGATCAGTTTTTGATAAAACAGAATTTCTTACAACACTTTCTACTCCTGGTTGGCTTTCGATTTCGAAACATAAAGATCTTCAAAACGATGATAATATTGAATCAGTTATTAAGAATTTGTTCAACAACAATGAAGTACTCGCTAATTATGAAGTCGAAAATGCTATTACAGGTGCAGTTGCAGTTCTTTACCCATCTAATAAAAACATCACTCCGAAAATTGCAGACGATGTTTATAGTTATACATCTAACTTATTGAACACAAAAGTAAATTTATCTATCGCGAAAAACTCAAAACTGAAAAATCTAACACTTTACGGTTTAGCAGTTTATCCAACCCCTTCCACTCGTATTAAAGAATTGAAAGAAGAGTTAAGCTATTGGGAAAAAATCGAAAAAGAGCAGGAAGAAGCCAAAAAACAAGCAGCTTCAAGTATCGGATTGGATGAGTTTAGCAACTTCTTCTCATCTGGAAACACAGCTTCAGCAAGAAAGAAATTGACGTTAGAAGATTTGGGTGAAGACTTCGGAGAAACAGACACCAAACCAAATAAAATTAAGGCGGCTGACTTAGAGGATCTTGATTTTTAAGATTTTTGTTTAGGGGCTGACTCATAAAGGGTCTTTCCCCCTCCAACAATGACAATATATAGAATGGCTTATTGTTTGTCTATATGTTGTATTGGAGGGGTCTGACCCTTTGCTTTTGAGTCAGCCTCTTTAAATCTATATTTTTCATTCATACTCCTCCAAAAATATACTGTCCTCACTGTTAATAGTAATATACAAACCAAATTATTGTTGAGTCTACTACCTCCTAGTTCTTTTAGAGATCTGAGTTAGTATAAATATGGATTAAAGTTAATAAATTTCGTTCACGTCCACTAAAAAATCAAATACATTCATCGTCCGCGGACAACATCGTTATATAACGCTAACAACCTAACAAAGTTTCTTATCATTCAAGTTCACTCAATGACATTCTCAAATACATCAGAATCAAAGAACCTTTGGTATGATAGGCGCTAACAAATCACAGACGATATACAGCGACTTAGTCTTCTTAACGTTTTATTGCATTCGAATGAATTCATTATGATTTTGATTGATTCAAATACAGACGAATTATTCATTTTCGAAATTGAATGGTTGAATTTCGATATTAATTGCAATCGCTGTACATCGTCCTGGTAGAGTAGCGTTACCGCTACGAATCGTCCGGAAGGGGGTAGCGCCTGTTAAATCAACATTTTTTGGTTGATTTATTACTTTTTAAAGTGTAAGATTTTCAATAAAGACTGTAGAAATCTACAGTAGGGGGGTGAATTCTTTGGAGAACACTGATATGAAAAAGTTACTTAAAGAAGAATTTGAGAATGATCCCATTTATCGGCTTGCTATTCTTAATGGTTTAGAGGATAGTTTATTTACTGAAAACATACTGTCAATGCACAAAGAAATCTCATATAGTACGGTAGAAGCAGGAAGAATAATTGAACGCTCTGATTCAACAATTAGAAATCATTTTCGATCTGATTTAATAGAATACATAGCACCTGAGAAATTCGGAAAATACTATCGGTTAAATTATAAAAGTGTCTTTCGTCTGCATCTAATTTTTTTGTTAATGGAGAAAGCATCAAAAACAACAGTAGATTTGCTGGCTGAATTAGGTATGCAACCATCTATTCAAATAGGCGGGAATATCAAAAGAATTCCTCGTTCCAATAGTCGAGAATTGCAGGAATGGAATCAGCAAAAAGAAGAAGACCAAGACTTAATAGAGGACAGATTAAAAAATTTAGAACATGCTATGAACATCCAAAGTTTAATGCTGAACATTCTTAAGTATGAAAAGGATCTTGCAGACATTGAACGAAAAATAGAAAATAGGGAATCTGCCATTAATCAAATAAAATCTGAATTTCATATGAGATACCTGGAAGAGAAGCAATCTCAGTTGCTTACGAATTCTCTTAAAAAGACTATTCAAAAACCTTCTTTTTTCGGGTTGTTTAAAAAAACGGAAGAAATTGATGTACAACAGATTTCGAAGCAGATAGAAGATAATTTAAAGGAGAAATTCGATAGGGAAGTACAATCGAAGATTAAGGAACATCAAGATGAAATTGAAAAATTGAAGGCTGAGAAAGAAAAGATAAATACCTCTTTATTAGAAGAGAAAGAAAAATTCTCTAGAATTCAACTGGAATCTACAAATTCTCCTGATACAAAATTAATTAGTAACCCCTCTTAAAATATAGTTTGAAAATTCAGAAAACTTATTTTATAATGGTCTAAAATAGTTCAATGAATGAGGTGAATATATGTTCCTTTTAATGAAAGAAAAAACAGAAAGAACACTTAATAATATTGTTGTAACTCTAACAACCATAGCTTTACTTGCTGCGGTGGGAATTACTATCATAAATCATCTATAAAAGGTCCTTCTCCATACGGAGGAAGGACTTTTTTATTGCAAAAGGCTTGCAAATATGTGCCTTTGAAAGGTAGAATTCCTTAACAGCTTCTTACTTCAAAACAAAAAGATTTTAGGGTACATTTATACCCTAAAAAAATAAAAGAATCAATTCAAAAAAACTCTAGTAGCTAAGTGTTAAGTAATAAAAAAATGTTGATAGCAATTAAAAAATGGATCGTTTGGCAATTAAGAGTATGCAAAAAATACTGCATAATCACTGCTTTACATGGAGTGGCGGGCATGATAGGCTCTAGTGCCTGCAAAGCTTTTAAGGGCCGTCCTTTGCAAGAATTCATGTCCGCAGAGGATCCATGTCAAACATTGAAGCAGTGAAAATATATACAGTTTGATGATACACTTATTTGCCATTTACTACATTTTTTAATTGCCAAATACAATAAAAAAGTTGTTTCAATTAAAAAAGTCGTTTAAAAAATAATTATAAAATTATGTGCTTGAGAGTCTTATTAGACAGCTCAAGTACTATTTTTTTGAATTCATAATAAGAAAGGAGCCTGAAGATTGTGGTAACAGAGTTTTTAAATGAATTTCTTAAAAAAAAAAGTGGGAAAAAAGGATATCAAATAATCGGAAAAGGTAGATTTATTTATGGTTTTCTTCTACTAGTTATACTCATCGCATTAATGATATCTTCTACCTACTTCGAAAATATTATATCTATCTTGTTCACCCCCATAGTTTTTTATTTACTGTATAGAGTAAATAAAAAAATTGATCTAAAAATTAACGAAGCAAACAAAACATATCACCGTAAGACTAAGGAGGACATAAGATATTGGATTAAGAATAATCAAGGGTTCAACCATTCTAGTCAATATAAAGAGTTTGCTAATTTATTACAAATTGAAGCCGATAAAAAGAAATTGACATACAATTTAAATACTCTAGTCACACTTTTTACACCTATTTGGAGTGCAGTAGTAATACTCATAGTAAGAGAACATCCAGAAGGATTATATATTGTTATGTTTTATGCTCTTATTTTTACTGTTGTAGCACTAAACACAGGGATGGCACTTAAATCAATTTTAAGTATTTTTTTGATGCTAAGTATGAAAGAATAATATATTTAAAAAGTGTGGTGCTAGAGATTTCCATTGAGGAGAGCTGTTTGGAACATAGAAAAAATAATTTAGTTGAGAAATAAAAAATGAAAATAAGAAAACTTGCTATATTTGCAAGTTTCCTTTACTTATTGTTGAGATATAAAAGTTGCTTTAATTTGTGGGAACCCTATTAATACATAGGTTCTTAGCCGATTTTTTAAACGACATTATTATCACTTGTTGTCCGCTAAAATCTGATAAAAAGGAAAAATTAAACGACTATTTGTTGTTATTATCTCGAATGCTCTAACTCAGCTATATGGGGGTGGGGCGTTAGAATAAAACAACATTATTATTTCCAAACACTAAGGTGATTCTAAGCCAGGGAATAAATAAAAGCAATAATTATATAAAAAATTATCGTTGTGAAGAAAAGGAGAATACGAACATACAATCGAATAGGTGTTATATAATTTTTTAAAGGAGGGGAGTAGGAAATGCCTTATGGATTTATAAGATATATCGAAAATAAAGGATATAGTTCTGAAACTGTTCGGAGTTATGAAAAAGTTGTAAATCAATTTTTCGCATATTTAGGTGGGATCTATAAAAAACATAAGGAACCATTTCAAATTTCCCCATCTGATATAAAAAATTACCTTGAAGAACAAAAGGAAAAAGATAAAAGCATTTCAACGATTAATAAAGAACTAGCAATACTTAAAACTATGTTTCATTATTTTTGGGAAATTGATAAAGTGCCGGTTGATCCAGCTGTTAAAATAAAGAGATTGAAAGTCAATGAAAAGCCTAAAGTGGAAGTAACTATTGAACAGATAAAACAAATACTAAAAAAAGTCCTCTCTAATGATGCCTATTCCAAACTTAGAAAAGCCATTTTTTTATTGGCGACAAAAGGACTAAAAACGTCCGATTTTCGTTTTAAAAAAGATGATGTAGTTGATTTTGTAGAAAAAGACATTGTTGAAATAAAGCTTAAGAATCGCAGCATACTTTTGAAAGATGAAGAGGCCACTTACTTTCTGGAATACTTTTATGAAACTGTTTTTAACGGAAGTGAATATGTATTTACAACTAAACCTCATGGAGAGGAATATGGTGGACCAATTCAAGTAATGTCTATCCTTAATCATCTAAGGGCTATATCTCAAGATTACTTACCGGCTGAATCTCAACCATTAACGTTAATATCCATTAGAAGAGCTATTGCATATGATCTATACTTAAAAAAGGTTCCTATTCAACAGATTGCGAATGATCTTGGAATAAAGGAAAATTCAGCTTCTAACTACTTAAAGCATTTAACCGAAGGAACGTTAGTCCAAAAAGATACTTGAAGGGGAAATATTGGTTATTGTATAATTTGATTCATCAAAATAAAACTAATGGGAAAAACCCAGGACAAACATATCTCTAATTAGGTATGTTAGTTCTGGGTTTTTTGTGTTAAGGAGGAGTCGGAATGTGGAAGATATAAAGGTATTTAGAAACCTAAATAATTTAGCTATTGCTGCACTCATAAGCGAGGCCGAATATGACATTTTTTCTGTGGAACCAATATTAAAAGTACCATTTGACCAAAAAAAATCCTTTTATTTAGCGGAAGTTATTAAAGATTGCAATCTTAAGGCATTTATTGATTTTGACTTAAGAAAGGGCCAGTTTACAATCCATTCACATTCCGTTTTAAAAAGGTTAAGGCAACAATGGTATAAAGATAATACGAAGATATTTAGCATGAAATTAGATCCTGATTTAATAACTCTTCAATCGATAGTGATGTGTATTAATTTATTTGGAAGCCGAAAATTAGAGAGCATATCCATTCCAACAAATATAGAAAAGGAACACATCAAAGCAATATCTTATTGTATTGAACAGCATTTAAATGTTCCGGTGATACCAAGCCCCAATCAAATTAAGATTACAAATATTCCTCGCTTTATTGTAGCAGCCATTGATGAAATACCGGCCATCCATAGTGCTGAATTAATCAATTTTTTAACTGAAAAAGAGAAAAAAAGGATTATGGAAGGTGCTTCATTATGAATTTAAGATTCAAGGCTATGTTATCTTTTCTTGCTGTGTGTGTATTTTTAAGTGGTTGCTCTGGCGATAAATTTACAGAAGAAGTTAAAAAAACAGAGGCTAAAAATCAAGAAATAAAAAAAACGCAAAAAGAAAAAGAAGCAGTTGATAATAAAGAACTAAAAGAATTTTATGAAGATTTAGAGAAGCCTTTAGACGAAGTGATACAAGAAAATGACTTTGATACTGTTAAAATAATGGATTCTATAAAGGCAACCCAACAAGATCATTTTCAAGATGGAAAAGAATTTGCAAAGTATGCTGCCCAGATTCTTTATCAGTTTTATACACTTCAAATATCGCCGGATCAATACTATGAATTTTTGGTGAAATACGGAAGTGAAAGTGTAAAGAAGGATCTCCCATCAAAGGAAGATGCCTTAAATATCTTAACTAATTTACAGAATATGTACAAAAAGCAAAACATGAATGGAGAGAACTACGTTCTAACAGAAGTTACATATAACCGTTTTAAAAGGGAGGGGTGGTTTTATAGAAAGGTGTTAACCACAAACGGAGAAGAATACTACATTACAACAATAGTTAAGGAAGATGAAGGTTGGAAATATGAAGATGATAGTCCTTCTCCACCTTTTGAAGAAATCGAACAAACTGAACAATCATTTTCTAATTAAATCAAAAGGAGTTGTAAGAATATTGCAAACTGCATTACAAAATAATATATTTGAATATACCGACAAAAAACTAAAAGCTCATCTACAAAATAACGAAGACTTCAACCGAGAACTAATCACAATGTTTGAGTTTTATAAAACAATGCTTTTTGAAAGGGTCAGCGACTCTGATAAAGACCGCCTTGAAAGAGATTTATTTCAAAGTATCAAATCTCAAATTTTTAATGGGTATTTTATGGCCCAAGAATTGCTTAATAGTAAAGAAACACAATTTGAGGATCAGTGGTTCCAGCAATCGGAAGGTATGATTGCCCAACAACTACCTGAAATGCTTAGAATAGCAACAAATGATAATATCGACGAAATTATTACTCTTGAACCACTAAAGGAGCTTACTAGCTGGCTTGTTATTAAATATGAAGGAGTTTACCCTTTACTAAGAGATATCTCTTTAAATACGGCATGTATGGGAGCAAAATGGTCATTTATCGATGAAGCAAAGAAAAGAGGAGTTACACCATATCAACCTCAATTCCCAGGAATCCTAGCTAATGTCGATGATGTTGTATTTATTAACCCTCAAACTTATTTAAGCTGCGATATAACCAATGAGTCTAGTGAACTTTGGACAGTAATTACCTCAAAATATAACGGATTAGATAAAATAGCAGAAGTCACCTTAATAAAAGTACCAAGTAACGAAAAAGTAGAAAGATATTATATGAATGTTAATATGAAAAATAGCTTATCGCTTACCGAGCAACAAAACCTAGTTGATCATCTAGCCGCTAAACTAATGGTTACGCAGAATCTTGAAAGAAATCAAATTATACTCGCTGCTGCTTCCGTAGAGGCATTTTATGAAATTAATAACAATACTGATTGATTACCTATTAACGAAACATAGATAACAAAAAAGCCGATTTTTCCTATGCTCGGAAAAATCGGCGATTTTCATTTATTGTTGTTCCTGTAATTGAACCTCAGTCGAGCGCATATATCCCTTTTTCGCATGAAAAAAGGTGATATGTGAATAAATTTTATACTCTTCAACAATATGTGTCAGTATATTTGCTATTGACAAAGCCGCAAATTTATTGACAATCAATCTTTGTGGTTCCGAAGCAGATAATTCCGAACATGACAGTTCACTTGGCCTAATTTCATCATAATCTTCAAGAATGTCCGGAAACACTTCTGCAACAGGGGCCTGTTTAAATAAATTTAAACGTACACCCGTCACAACCTGACCGCTCCATCCACTTTGATGGTAGGACGTTAATTCCTCCTCTGTCCATCTTTCTTTTGGTCGAGTTCTCCAGTCATGAGGAACCTTTGTTGCTTCATTTCCAGCATCGATATACACGACTGTTTTCATCTGCATAAATAAAGCATGAATAATTCGTCGTGTGTAATTATTATCGACACACCCAATAATAATTGGAAGAAACAGCTTATTAAGCCGCTCGTTATCATCATACATAGACATGTATTCCATCGAAAAGAGTGAGCGTAAATGCTCCGTAGATTCAATATAAGAGTCGCTATAAGAACCTATATCAATGTCGTATGCAGCTGAATAACGACTTGCCAGTACATCTGCTTTTTTCAATCCCACTTCTTGCGGAAGAAATAATTGATTCCCTAAATTCTTTATCTCTATAACATCAGGGTCTGCAATTACATAAGCAGCCTTTGTTCTAGAGGTACCTAAAAGTTGCGCTATATGTTGGACTAGGTATCCTCCTGTACCTCCAACCCCAATTTGAACAATAAAAGGGAATATTCCCTTGTAATCATACCAGTTATCTTTAGCCGCTGTTAAAATGTTCACGCTGTTCATTCTATCACCACCTGGATTTTATTCATATCAAAATCCGGAAGAGAGGAAAACGGGTCCTCAAACACTAGGTGATAAGGAACAGAAACATGACCAACTTCTTCTGATATAAAACGGCGTACAAAGATTTCTGGAAATGGCTTATGCAAGCAACCTACAATGGCATAAGTCAATCCTGGCACACGCTCCGAAGCATTATCTTGCAATGAAGGGAGGGGAGGCATCATATGATGAGAATGGATTTCTAATATCTTTTTAGAATTTCCACCAATCCGTATGGCCATGTTAAATGAATCTTCATCAACTTCACACCAATAACGGTGTACTCTTTGCTGAGGCACATCTAAAAAGAAACGACCTTTTGTATCAATATATACGTCCGCATGAATTTCTAAATATTGTTCAGCATATAGACGTGCAAGAGCTATAAAATCTCGTAAAAGGCTGAATGGAATAGGAAAAGAAACGTCTTCAAAAATTGAAGACGTTTCTGTACAATTTCCTTTCTTTTTTGCTTTCATAAAAGGAATGACGATATTTTTATCTTTTATATAAACCATATCCGTCATATCCTTGACAAGCTCTGGATAGTCTTTTTCCATGCGCTTGCGAAGCAACTCGCCATCCAACGGCTTACGTTTAGTTCCCCCATCTTTTTTCTTAACTAATAGACCTTCAGCCAATTCCTCAGCAGAAAAATAAGTTTGTATTTCAATGGATTCACCAAAATAACGAATGATAGTATTTTCGTTAATATCGAAGACATCCTTTTCATTTTCCTTTTTATCTTTTTTATTCGACTCTGAATTGGCAGCCCTTTGGCTCTCCACTTGTTTTCGAAGTGCCTCTGCTTTACGAACTCGTTCTTCTTCCTCTCGCTTCTTTTGTTCTGCGTATTCATCCACAATATCAAACATTGAAAAAATATCTTGTTGTCCTTGAATAGCGTTTTTAGTCATTAAAATCCTCTCCTTAATAGTTATTTATTATTAAACAAATCCCCGAAAACTTTATTACTTGGCATTAGCCAATCATCTTCAAAAGATTGTTCTCTAATTTTTTCTATTAGTGTTCGGAATCTATTGATTCCGTGGGTTGTTCTAACTCCATGATCTTCGTTGAATGGAGCCGCCACAAACCATCGGAAAGCTCGCTCTAACTCAACAAGAGAATGAATATGAAGTCTCTCATTTTGCCCCCAACAGACAATCCCGTTACTTTTACTAACATTTGGATAAGGGAATGTAAACAGGGGAGTATCTTCTGTAACCGGTTGTCCATTATCCTGAATGGAATAGATTCGCATTTCAGAAATGCGGAAACCATTTTCATTCGCCGGCACAACAAGATACTGAAGTATCATACGCGGGAATCCAATTGTGAAAAATTCATCCTCTTCACCATATCGGATTTCCCACATTTTTTTATCAAGTACCATAGTCACACGCTGCTTGGTACCTGAATTGTTTCGAGAATATCGTATGGTTCCCCTCGGAAGGACAGGAGTACTATGTTCTTCGTCCCGCAAGGCATCCGCGTCATGAGCATTTTCCGGAGTTTGTTGCAATGCTGTGATAATGTCCTCCACTCGATAATAAAAAGGGCCTCGACGTACACCATTATCCCCTATTTGAAAGGCTTCAATGGGATATTCAGCATTTTTTGGTACATCTGTTAGTTCAAATTGCCACCTCATCTTGTTCTTCTCCTTTTCATGTTTGTAGAATCTCGATTAACACATATAAAATCTCTACAAGATTTACTGGACCATCGTCCTCATCCCAGATAACAACCACTCCTTTTTCAAGAGGCATGATTTCTGCAAAGCCGCTATAAAAGTCAATGCCTCCACCTAAAGAACCTGCTGGTACCTTTGAATGTTCAATCCGATCATCCAGTAAGACGAGAATGCCCCAACTATCCAATTGACTTTCATCGATTAATTTAAAGTCAGCTGCATGACACCAATAAGCTTTGTCCTCAACATCATCTTCCCCACTATATGGACCCCAGCACTCCACAATGGTGAATAAGGACTCCACAGTACGTAAAAAAATATCCCAGTCATACTCCGCTCCAAAATCGAAATTTGTAACGTAGTCAGGAAATTGCTTTACATCTACACCATTGTCGTATGCTAACTTCAGTAACATTAAGTTCTGAACGGTTCCTTTTAGTGAATAATAATCCTCATGAGTCTCCACGATTTTTCCTCCTACAAAAATAGAAAAGGGGAAGTAGGCCTTTGTTTCGGTAGCTTCCCCATTTTGTATATTTTTTCTGAAAGTGCCAGGATACGAGTGTAAGAGTGATTCGGATCAATAGCTATGTTTCCATCCGTATCTTCTCCGGAAAGCACATTATCCAACTCATGGTATACATTTACGATGTCTTCGAATAAAAACTTCGAAAAGTCTATACTTCCTGTACTTATCTGATTCTGAATCACCATGAGCACGTAATTCTGACCATATTGATCTTCAACAATCCTCTCTTTTTTTTCATCGATCATCTCGCAAAAAGTAGAAAAACTAAATTTATCTTTCATATAGATTACCTCCTAGAGAAAAAACGGGAAGATACTTCCCGTTTAAACTGTTCTAACTGGTAAGACAAGTTGGATTTCCTCAAAATCCGATTGACAAGGGGTTATTAAAAAAGGTCTCATATTCCCTTGATATTTAAAGTTTACTAAATCATCATCGATTGCTTTTAACGCATCGATCATGTACTTAGCAGAAAAGGAAATCGTAAAATCATCTTCACCAGTTAATTCTTCATAATCTACCACTTCGACTCCTTTACCAATTTGTGATTGGTGAGTAGAAATCGTTGCAACTCCATTGACATGAAGGTTCACTACGCCACCTTTGCCATTTTCCGCTCCATTGGCCAATCCACTGATACGGTCTAAACTGTCTAACAATTCTTTGCGCTTAATTTTCATTTCCGCTTTAAAATTGTTTGGAATCAAGCGTGAAGTATCAGGGTAATTGCCATCTAACAAGCGACTATAAAAGAATAGCGCACCATTCTTAAAAATCACTTGATTATCTGATTCACAATAAACACAGACATCTTCTTGTAAATCAAAGGTTTTGACTAATTTATCCAATGCTTTAGCAGGAATCACAAGTTTTAATGATTTTTCATTAGTGGTTTTTGTTTTAACTTGTCCCAATCTGTGAGAATCCGTACTGACAAGCGTCATACAATCTCCTTCTAATGACAGGTAAACCCCAGTTAATATTGGTCGAAGCTCTGAATCAGCAGCAGCAAACACTGTTTTCTTTATAAACGCATTGAAATCCGTTCCCTTTAAGTTTAGAGTAGGTTTTTCAATATCAAATGTTGGCAATTTCGGATATTCTTCTGGATCGAAAGTGTTCAAGCTGAATTCAGATTTCTTTCCGTATTTTATAGTCAAATTAAAATCGGTAAGCTTTATTTCCAGTTCTTTTTTCAGCTTTTTCGCAATTTCGGATACTTGCTTTGGAAGGACCGTTTTACCAGGCTTAACCACATCGACATTTTCTCCATCAACCGGTATATGGTAACGGAATGATTCTGTACCATCAGAACCAATTAATATGATTTCGTCTTGTGTAACTTCCATGAAAATCCCTTGAAAAATTGGAACACTGTGTTTAGCGTTTACCACTTTCTCTACCTTTTTTAATGAATCCGATAATAATTGGCTGTCAATTTTAAAATGCATGAATATGCCTCCTTAATGTTTTTAATAAAAAAACACAAAGAAGAAAAACTCCTTTGTGCTTTGCTCCCGCTTCATTAAGCAATTTGTTGAATATGTCCGTTTTTAAGGTCACCTTTTACCATTTGAACAATTTCTCTCACGTGGTCTGTGGTTACATGCGTAAAACAAGAGAATAAATTCTCAACCTTAACAGTTGGACACAAGATTTGTACATAATGAAGTACATCATCCAATGAAACTTTGTAATTGTTAGCGACTACTATTAAGTCATTAACCGGACGAAGAACACTATAATAAATCTTCATTTCTTCTTCAGTCGCTTTTTCAAAAACCTCTGCAAGGGAATTTTGTTTAATAGTAGGATTGATTTTCTTGAACAAAGACATAATCCATCCTGGATGCTCTGCCAATCCTGTATTCTTCAAATATTCCTGAATTGCTTTTACAGCACCCGGGCGATTAAACCCTTGTGACTGTTTATTTTGATTTCCTCTTTGCTGCTGTTGATTTTGAGCTCTACCATTTAAATTTTGAGATTGAGAACTGGAAGAAGATTGCATTCCAGTACGCTCATTCTCAGGTAAAGCCCAATCTGGTAACTGTGGTGGAATCCAATATCCATAAACCTTTTGCTTATCGTCTTTAATACGAATAGCACCCGGGCGACGCTCTGAAAAAACCTCAACAAAAGTTTCTTCTAGATTATATAGATATCGACCAATACCCCACTGAACAGCTGCTCGCTTCATTGCACTAGATAATCCACCCTTTAGCGATTCAAATAGTGTTTGCTCGGCTCCATCTGATTTACTAACCCATTCTCCGTCTACATAGCAAGAAATCGTACAAAGAATGCCTTGCATAAAATCTCTAAAGTCATTTTTCCAGCCTGCAGGTCCAAAAACTTCATCTAAACGATTTTGAATAGCCCTATTCGTCACGTATGCTAGTACCATAGCCCAAGGCTTTCCGTTTGTTATTCCGCAGCGACTAACACGCCATTCGATATCTTTTGAAGGAAATGGCGCTTTAAGTAAATTCATTACTTCCTCCATACTACAATCTTTTTTCTTCATAACAACAGCCCCTTAAAGTTTTTTATAACCTCTACCTCTCCAATTTTTTGCCTATAAACACAAAAAAACCTTTGAGGATTTGATAGTAAGATAGAGATAAACATTATTATGCTTATCTATCTCCCATCAACCTCAAAGGTTGTAGTGTTTGTTAGGTATCCGCTAATCCATGTTGGATTGCAAAAAAATTAAAAAGGAAAAAGATTATAGGAAAATTATACAATTCAATCCACAAAGTGACAACCTTTATTCAATATTTTCCTCTTTTCCTTTATTATTATGATGAAAGAGTTTTGCATTTCACTTGCGGGATTTATAGGAAAATTTAACATAAAATGAAGAGTTTTATAAAAATCTAGAATACCATTTCTTTTAACTATGCTATAATTAATTTAAATTTAAAATACTTAAAGCGACGACCGCTAGACCACTCTTATAAACAAAGGGTAGTTTTGCGGTTTTTTTGTTTATTAGTGAGAAAGGAGATATGAATGGTATCAAAGTTTAATGAAATCCAACTCTTGAACGATGCAGAACGACTCATCATTCTTCGAAAGCGGCTAAATTTAAGCCAGTTTCAGTTAGCTAAGGAATTGGGGATTAGTTCAAGTTATTTAGGACAAGTTGAAAGGGGAGAACTCTCATTTAGTCCTCACTTAAAGGCAAGGATAAATGATTTTTTGAAGCGGGAGAAAGAAATATATGAAAAAGATATATTTAGCAATATCTGAAAAGGAATCATCAGGAATAGATAATATCTTAAAAAAGAAGTTTCCTGAAAGCGAAGTGTTATTTCTAGAATCTAAAGAAAGAGTATTAGAAGCTATTAAATCCTCCTTCCAGATGATTATTTCACCCATCGACTGGATTGATATAGGAACAGTAGAATCAATCAAACCGGATGGAACAATTATTATTTTGGATCCTTCAAAAAGCGGTTCTTCTGTAGAAGGTGATCGATTATTTATCTATGATAATTTAGATAGATTTCGGATAGATATTCTTACAAAGGATTTAGAAAATGGAAACCTCCAGAAAAACAAAAATAAATCCTTAACCAAACAAAAAATAGAGAACCAAAATACTCAGAAAAATGATTTAACTCCTAAACCTCAGGAATCAAAAATAACTGAAACAAAAACTGAGAGCACTCCCAAAAACGAAACAAGCATCGTTATAGATGATAAAAATAGTTCTCAAGAGGAGGGGAATACAAGCAAACCGGTCAACTTAGAAGGCTATCCACATAAAGAAACAAAGGTAAAAAAAGAGGTTGTTCTTGGACCATTAGAAAGAACAGAGGAAATTATACAAAAGAATTATAATTATGATAGATGGGACGGAAATAAAATAATTGGTGTTTGGTCACCTCTTCCAGCTAATGGTGTTTCTACTTTTATTATTAATTTAGCAATCTTTCTAAATAAATACGACTTAAATATTGCAGTTCTTGAAACAATAAAAACAAGGCCAGTGTTGAAAAGCAAGCTTACCAAATTTAAGTCTGCTCCCGAAGGATGGATCTCTTTTTTTGAAGCTCTATATACAAAAGACTATAAACCAGAAAAAGTAAAATGGGTTTATAGAGGCGTTGATTGGTTGCCGCTCGGTAACAATGATTTGAAGGGTAAAAAATGGACCTCAGAAGATATTTCAAGATACATGCAAGTGTTAAAAAAATGTAATGTTGGACTCGTGGACCTGCCATCAGAAGTAATGCAGACATACACTCTCCAAACATTGGAACATCTTGATGAATTATGGATCATCGTTGATAACAGATACGATCAAACGTCAGAATGGATAAATCATATCTACGAAACACTGGGTAATTTTAATTTAGAGGCAAAACTTATTGTCACTCGATGCTATTCATTTGAACGAGCAGAAAGAATAGCAGAAGAGTTAGGATTCTCTTTGTTAACTACACTTCCTTCACTTGATTTGGAAATTCAAATCAACGAATCCGAAAACAAACCCTTGATTGATCACATAAATATCAAACGTCGACTATCACCATCATTCGAAAAAATTGCGGAGCATTTACTGGGTTCACATTATGAAAAATATAGACCTAGTTTTTGGAAAAGAATGAAAAAATTAATACCTATGGTTGATTCTGTTTAATTTGAAATGCTATGATGATAGTAATCTATTTTTTGTTTTTTGTTTTTGTGCTATCTGTTATGGATAAGCGGGATTCTTTCAAACATAGCGGTCTTTGGATCGTAGGAAGAGCTTGTTTTATTTGCTCATCACTACTTTCCATTGGCCGCTTTTTTTATTTATCTAATGGAGGTTAGAACCATGAACTTAAAAGAAATCAAAAAAATTTTAATGACAGGAAAGGGAAAAATTATCATTGGATCCCATACGAAAAAGCGTTTAATGAAACGTGGGTACTCCAAAGGGGACATTGTTGCAGCAATCTTTGATGGTGAAATTATTGAACGTCAAGGAGTAAACAAAGTAGCTATATCCGGCCGGGATAAAGACGAAAATCCTATTGTTGTCGTCATTGCAAAACAATCCAATTTGTCTTTTAAAGTGGTCACGGTTATGCCACCTATTGATCACCATCGTTTTAAAGATTGTATTTAACACGAATAACTTAAGAGGGGCTGATTTTAAGTATGAAACTCATGAGGAAAACAAAAATAAAAGGCTGGTATGAATATTATCGAACACCATGCCCTATTTGCGGTCATACTGGCGGTTGTATGACTCATGAAGAAGGTAACGTAGTAGCTTGTATACGAGTCGAAAGTGAAAGAAGCTTTTCTAAGAATTCAGCTTTACCAAGCTATTTACATTATCTAAACGGAAACAAAAAACAAAAAATTAACAAAAGTGAAGTAGAAGAATATCAAGGAAATCCGAAAAAAGATGTTTCAACTTTAAACGAAGTGTTTCGAACTTTCTTGGATTATCTTGAGTTAGAGGACGATCATTATCATCATTTAACATCTCCTTCCAGAGGGCTTTCGGATAAACAAGTTATGATAAGACAGTATCGTAGTTTTCCAGAAAGACCGTGGGAAGTGGTTAAAATGATGGAAGAAGAATTAGAAATTGATGATTTTACTGGAATACCAGGTTTCTATGTGAAGGATAATCAATATTGGACTGTAGCTGGCACTAAAGGAATCTTAATTCCATTCCGAAATCACTACAATCAAATAGTCGGTTTCCAATACCGCATTGATAATCCTCCTAATGTTGTTGAAATAAAAATTAATCGACCTGGTTTAAAGGCCCGGGTGAAAGAACAGCCTAATCTAGTTCAGGTTGCTTTCGATGGAGAAATTATCTTAGAAAAGAACATTAAACTTGGCAAAACGTGGACAACCATTATACATGATGGTGATATTAAAGGATGGGTAAGGGTAGTCAAAGGAAATCGTTATTATTGGTTAAGTTCGGCCAATAAACCACAAGGGACAGGTTCTGGTGATCCTGCACCGATTCATATAGCGATTCCTACCTCTAAACTTCAGAATTGGCAGAGTGGTACGTTATACAAAGCGAGAACAGTCTGGCTTTCTGAAGGTCCTTTAAAATGTGACATTGCTTCTGATTGTATTGAGAAACTTTATGATCCGCTTGAATTTGAAAACATCGGAACAACCTTTTTAGCTCTTCCAGGCGCTGGCGCTTGGCGATTAGCTATTCCTGTCATGAAAGAAATGGGTGTTGAGCAAGTGAATCTTTGTTTTGATGCAGATGCCGTTTCAAATCCCCATGTGAAAAAGCATTTAATGGAATGTGCAAAAGAATTAAAACAAGAAGGATTTAGAGCTAATCTAATTCTTTGGAATGAACAAGAGGCTAAAGGCATAGATGATTTGTTTCTTCAAAGAAAAATTCCGCACATTAAAAAGTTATTTTGACATTTTTTGTTTTATAATGAAAGAAAGTTCTTTCCTTTTAAAAAAGTTTTTTTAAAGTCATCTAGAGTATTTTTACTTTAGATGACTTTTTTGTTTTGGGTCAATTTTATCTTTCCTTATTTCCATAAAAGGGCCAAATTGCGGAATAAGAGAAGGATTTATTAGAAAGTGATTCAATTAAAATGAGAAGGAAGGATAGCGTAATAAAATTACAGTATAATTCAAGTGTTATGATGTCTGAGAAAAGCTCAGGTTTTAATTGATGGGGGGATATAGAAATGAAAATAAGTAAACACAATGCTGAACATTACAAATGGGGAGAGAATTGTGATGGATGGCATTTAGTGAAAAATCAAGATTTAAGTATTATTCATGAACGTATGCCAGCTAATACTTCTGAAATAAAACATTATCATCAACGCAAAACAATTTTTCTTTATCTTATCAGGTATAGCAACTATTGAAATAGAAGGTAAAGAGATTACTTTAAAGCCGAAAGAGGGAGTAGAAGTTCCTTCTTTGGTGGCACACCAAATGTTTAACAAGTCAAATAATGAAGTTGAGTTTTTGGTGATTTCTCAACCAACAAGTAAAGGTGATAGGGTTTTTGTGGACTAAATTTTTATTGAACTATCGGGCGCCTTTCTTAAATAAGAAGGCGTCCTTTTTGACTTGAGCCAGATTATGGAATAAAAGAAGGTATTGGTGAGAAGGAATTGGAGTTAAAAATTATGTTGTTAGCTTTTCAACAAACGGATCAAATAACGCAATTGCTGTAACCTTTTAAATACTAAAAGGTTATTCAAGATATTTATAAAATGGTAGAATAAGGAAATACAATATTTTATATTGGAGGGAATTCTAAATGGGTTATGAAATAATAGAGAAACTTACGAATGAACAGATTAAAGATTTACATACTTTATTCCAATCAGAATGGTGGACTAAAGGGCGTGATTTATCAGATGTTCAGCGAATGGTTGAAAATTCCGATGTAATTGTTGGTTTATGTGAGTCTAAAACTAAAGAACTTATTGGTTTTACGAGGGTTTTAACAGATTATGTCTATAAAGCATTGATTCTTGATGTAATTGTGAAGAAATCTTATCGTGGTAAGGATTTAGGGCGAATATTGATGGATACTGTCTTTGAACATCCTTCTCTAATAGGTGTGAAACATTTTGAATTATACTGTCGCCCAGAGATGTTGCCATTTTACAGGAAGTGGGGATTCACAGAGGATTTAGGTGAGCTACATTTCATGAGAAAGGTAAGAAATTAGTTAGAATCTCAAAGGAGTAAATATTTCCATAAATCTATTGACCGTATATATTTATTCTATTAATATAAAAACATACAAATAAATAGCTAACGGGAAGGCCCCGAGGAAACTATGAGAAAAAGAATGCTCTTTTAAAAGTATTCTTGCTTCATAGTTACCTCGGGGTCTTTTTGTGTTGCTTAAAAAGGAGGTGAACACATGAAAAAGGTGTCTTCAAAAATGATTATCTCCCTTCTTACCTTAACAGCTGTCTTTGCTTTCACATTTTTCATTTTCTCACCAGATGAAGCGGCAGCTGCCTGGAAAAAAGCGGGGATCACTCCATCAGGAGACCTTAAAGACAGTGGCATCTACACAGATCTTGATAATATTATCTACTTTATCATGGCTATCGGTGGTTTCTGGGTAATTGCTTGCTTAATCTTTGCCGGTATGCGATTATCGGCTGCTCAAGGAAATCCCCAAGCTCGTACTCAAGGTTTCATCGGATTAGCAATGAGTGCGCTAGGATTATTTATCATCGTAAAAGCCTACGATATTGCTGGATGGGTTGCAGGATTTGGAGATTAAAATAGTTCTTTTAAAATATCATAAGACTTTATTTCATAATTCCCCCTTAAATACCCCTCTATTTTAGAGGGGTTGTTTCAAACTAGCTAAAAGAAGGTGTTATTTATGAGGAAAGTAACTGTTCCGATTGATATGGCTTCAGAACAAAAGACTATTCTTGGGATTTTTTCTAAAAGACAATTGATCTATCTGGTTACTGGGGGAGCAATTCTTTATGCCTATATCCCTACTGTTTTCCAATTTTTCTCTAATCTTTTTGTAGGTTTTATTTTAAGCGTCATTTCAGCAATACCAATTTTAGCAGCAGTCTTTATTTTAGGATTTTTAAAAAAGCAAAAATTGCATTTGAATTACGATAAATATTTTCTAATTAAAATCGGATATAAAAATCAAATTGGGATATGGAGAAAAGGGAGTAAACCTAAAGACTGGATGGTGAATAAATAATGAAAGACCTTATTATCATGGGGACCTTCGCACTCATTCTTTATGTGTTTTATAAGATCATGATGAAAGAGCCTATTTTACCCTGGAAGGAAAAACAAACCACTGATTCTGCTCCGATGAATGTTAAACGGAAAAGTAAAAAGAAAAAACATGAAGTACAAATGGAACAGGAACCTCAGTTGTTTGAAGAGCTATTTGAAAATGTGAAAGATATATCGAATCACATGATTCGGTTTCATGATAATTCCTTCACCTTAATTGGTGAAGTTGAACCTGTAAACTACTTCCTAAAGAGCCAGGAGGAACAGGAAGCCATTGATGTTGTATTTGAAAGTTGGTTAGCAACAATAAACTATCCTGTTGGATTTTATTTACAAAATCGTTTCATAGATATATCAGAACCTATTGAAAACATGAGAAAAAACATGAAAAAATCAGAAGACCTTAACGAAGCTGCAATAAGTTTTGGTCAATCAATGATCGATGACCTCATCAAGTGGCAAACAGAAACCCCTAGATACGAAACAAAAAGATATCTAGTTTTTACCCATAAAGTAAATGTTAATGAAATAAATGCTGACTCAAAAGAAGAATTAGAAGAAAAGATTATCGAAAAAGCATTTTCTGAATTAATGAGACGACTAAATACCGCAAAGTCACAACTCAGAAAAGCAGAAATTAATATTTCACTGTTACCAACTGAAGGTATCTACGAATTGCTTTATTACACATTCAATCGACGGAAAGCAGTTAAGCAGCGATTTAAGGACATGGTCGAAAACGAAAAAAACGCTCTTTATGTTACCTCTGATCAATCAGATGAAAGAATAGAAGCTGTTAAGGAGGTTTTAGAAGAAAATGAAGGCAAAGCAGAAGGACATGAAGAAAGAGCAAGCTAAAAAATTTAAGAAAACTAAAGTTAAAGAACTATCTAAACAGACAAATTCCTCACAAGAACCGGATTATCAAATGGATACTAAACCTACTATGTGGGACATAATCTCTCCGGAGGGAATAAAAATAAACTCCGAAGATCATGGAATAATTAAACAATCCCTGGGATCAAAAACTTATTTCCGGCCAGTTTTTATCCCAAGAGACGGATATCCACGAAAAATGCAGACTAACTGGCTTTCCAGTCTAACTTCAAGTGGAGAAATTGACATTTTCATTGATGTGCACAAGGTAGGAAAATCAGATGCGGTTCGAACCTTACAAAGACAAATTACAATGCTTGAATCTAACCTCTCCTTTCAAACTAGAAGAGGGAATATTGACCAAATTAACGACTTAACCATCAAAATACGTGATACTGACCAATTAATGTCAGAAATACAATTTTCTGAGAATGATATGTACAACGTCGGAACAATGGCAATCTTATACGCCCAAAGTGAAAAAGAACTTAATCGATACAGTGAAGCTTTGGAAGATGAAATGGCCAGTATGTTTTTCTCCCTAGTTTCTGCATGGGGAAGAATTAAAAAAGGCTTTCGGAGTGTATTACCATTCGGAAAGAATGAAATCTCTGATTCTTTAAGAAATATTGACCGCCGTGCTCTTTCTACCTTTTCTCCGTTTATCAGCGGTAGCGGTAAATACATAGGTGGTGTTCCTATCGGTATAAATAAAATTACTGGCCAATTAGAATTTATTAATAGTTTTGGAAATGAAGATTACCGTCCTCAAAACTATAACATGTTTGTTGTTGGAACTTCAGGAAGTGGTAAATCCGTAACATTAAAACTTCTAATTTCCAGGGAACTTACAGGAGCAAACATTTATGCAAGATTAATAGACCCAGAGGGAGAGTTTGTTCGAATCACGAAACGATTAGGCGGTATCAATCTAAATATCAGCGAAGAAGAGGACATTTGTATTAATCCGCTTGCTATTAATTTCACGGATATTCCCCTTGAAGAAGAGGATGAAGAATTAGAACTTCTTGAAGACTCAGATGAACGAGAAATTGTTTATAAAGATGGAAAGAAATATATCCGCTTTGTTCCTCTAAGAGAAAAAATGAATGATATCTTGGACTTCTTTGATATAATCTGCCGGGGTAAAAATTCCGAAGATCGAGGATTAGATGTATTCGAACGTAACTATTTGGAAGAAGCTGTTCAATACATTTTCAACGAAAAACTAAAACTTACTACCCATCCTGATTCCCTGTTTGAGAATAAAGTAGTTCAAATAGATAACCAGCTGATTCAATCCAGAGTAAGAAAGCCTGAACCCACTATATCAGACGTATTCGAATATCTTAAAGCACACTTCGAAAAAGAACCTAAGGCTTTACGGCTTATCGCAGCTATTCGGCCATTTTTAAAAGATGGCTCAAAGCCGATATTCGATGGACAAACATACTTAGGAAAAGGAGTTACCCAATCCTTACACAATGCAAGGCTTGTGAATTTCAACATTAGTCAAATGGAGGAAGGTTTTTTACGCCCTATTGCTTATCACGTTATCCTTAATTACTTATGGGAACATTTTGTTAAGAACCTTGATAATGCTACGAAGAAGAAATTTGTTTACGCAGATGAAGCTTGGGCACTAATCGACAGTGATCAAACGGTAAGCTTCCTAGAAAAGATGGCTAGACGTGCTCGTAAACGGAATGCTGGTTTGCGATTAGCTTCTCAAGACTTTGTACGATTTGTTACGAATGAAAAGGCCCGGGGAATTTTACAAAATACCCATTCATACTTATTCCTACAGCAAAACAAGATCGATTTAAAAGCGATTAGAGAAAACTTTGACCTAAGTTCC
The DNA here is from genome assembly GCF_028888695.1 of Bacillus methanolicus. Taxonomy (NCBI): domain Bacteria; kingdom Bacillati; phylum Bacillota; class Bacilli; order Caryophanales; family Bacillaceae; genus Bacillus; species Bacillus methanolicus. Next base: position 78,505 of record NZ_PNFF01000003.1, read on the forward strand.
GGGGAAATCGATATTCTTTTCGGAATGCCAGATAAGGGCGAAGGAATCCTCCGAATTGGAAAAAGCTCTGTATGGTTACAAACAAATCCAAGTGAAGAAGAATTATTCTTTATTGAATCAAACCAAGCGGTATATGAAGAAAAATTGAAACAGAAAAAATTTATGCAACAAAAATAAAGATAGAAAGGAGGAAACTTTTTGTTAAATGATAAAATAATGGACTTATTCCAAACGCTATTCGGCAAGATATGGGAATGGCTTCTGGGTCCATTTAAAGACTTGAGGGGATTTAGAGAACTTATCTATGGCAAAGATGGAGACACAGATTTAGCATACGGAATTTTCACATTGGATGAGATTAATAATATTTATGTTCCTGGAATGAATGCATTTGTGGCGATTGCAGTTACAGCAATATTAGTAGGAATTGTCTTTGCAGGAATGAAAATTGCATCATCAGGTATAAATCCCTCTAATCGTACCTATGTAATTGAGTTTTTTAAGGATCTCGTAATAGTCGCCCTGGTCTTTTTCAATCTATCAACACTTTATCACATAATTTTCGGTGTTAACTATACCATTGTGGAACTATTTGCTGGTACTGATAAGGAATTGATAGATATGAAAGATGAATTGGACACATCAAAAGGTGTTCTTGGAGAATTAATCATACAACTAGCTTTATTAGGATTAGCAATTTGGGCGAATTTTTATTATATGATGCGACGACTAACCTTATTGTTACTTATGATAATGGGGCCACTAATGATTGCTTTATACTTAATCCCGCAAACAAAAGGTATAACAATAGGTTGGTTAAAAGAGTTAATCGGTACCGTATTTGTTCAAGCTGTTCATGCAGCGCTTTATTGGATGATTGCTCTGATGTCAGCTTCTACATCGGGAATTGAAGGAATTATCCTTTACATCATCTTTATCCCGGTGGCAGAATCACTTCGTGCTTTATTAGGGCTCGGAGGACAAATGAATGACCGTCTAAGCAAATCAGCGGCAATGTTCGGTGGTGCTGCTATAGCCGGTATGTATGGTGCCATTAAGGGAGCTTTTGGTAAAGACAAGAAAAAAGATTCCGATAAAGGTGGAGAAGAAAAAGAAGGAGAAGGAGAAGAAGGAGAAGGTTCTAAGGGCTTGCTCTCAAATGCCGGTACAGATATTGGGTCAACTTCCCGAGCTGAAAGAATGCTTAAATCAGGAGAAATAATGTCAAAAAGTGGGAAAGCTGTATTTGGTATGGCTGGTGCGATCGCCGGGGCACCTATGGGGCCTATAGGCGCGATTGTAGGTTCAACTATTGGTGCAGGTGTTGGGGGTGCTGTAGGTGGAGTTTCTGGTAGAGCAGGAATGGCAGTAGCTGAGGGTGCAGGAAGACGCTTAGCAGCAGGAGTTAAAGCTGGAGCCAATAAATTCAAAGGGATTCATAATGCTGAAGCCCTTGCGGATGAGAAATTAGCAAACGCCATCGCTGACGATGAAACAACTCAGTGGGCAAATCAAAATAAAGATAGCTTCATGGAAGATCTTAAAGAACGATTCCCGGATGCTCATGAATCATCTCTAAATAAATTATGGGATAAAGAGGTTGCTTTAAAACGGGGAGAATTCCTTGAAAAAGCCAGAAATACCGTTGGACAATTGAAAAAGACTAACGGTCAACATGCAAGAGCTTCGGAATTGGTAGATTCAACAGTTAATAACCTTACAAATGATTGGGCGAAAACCAACAAGGAACAGTTTATGAAAGATTATGATTCTAGTAATCCACTTCCAGCTAATGCAACGGAAGCTGATATATTAAAACATAATCAAAACAAAGAAGCAGCATGGCAAAAAGCTGTAGAAGGAAAAAGGCAGGCAATCAGCAGTATTGCTTCAAAAGCTGCTGACAAATTAGGTAACGGTATTTCAGCTGATCAATCCTTTATTAATAAAGAAGATTTCGTAAATGAAGTCGGTAATCAAGTAAGTACAGAAATAGGAAAAGGCGCAAGAGAAAGTGTCATGGCAGTTAAAGGAGCAACAAGCTCAGTAAAGAACGCTTCTATCTATTCTGGTAAATCTGTAGACACTCAATATCTTGCTAGCCAGCTTGCAGGAGTAAAAACTGCTGAAGCTAGAAAACAGTTTATTAATAATGCTATGGATTCTGGTATTAGTAAACAAGAAGCTATTCAGCAATGGGAACAGGTTGAGGAACCAAAAGCTTACCAAAACAATCTCAGGCAAGTGGCACAAAGTATGCCAAAACATATTCCTTTAGATCATGTAATAATTGAAAATAAAGCTTTAAGGGTCGGTGGTGCAGTCGCAGGAGCAGTAACATCTGGATTTGTCGCTAGTTCCGGAGTAAAAGAAATTGGTCAATTTGTTGCTGATACAAAACTCGGTCAAGCAGCCTACGGACTTGCAACAGGTTTTAAAGAAGGAACTAAATTTGATTTTTCTCAAGGGGTTATTAGCGGAGTTACTTCCGGATTAAGTTCAGGAATTAAAAATGCAAGTGTTACAGCTGTATCCAATTTCAAAAACCACATTGCCAGTGACGTAATTGGGAAACAAGCAGGTTTTAAAAATGCTGTAGCCTATGGTGCTGGTATTATTGGTGGTGTAAAAGGATATAAAGCAGGAGCTCATTTTGCATCAGCTGCTACAACAAACATTAGCAAAAAAGGGTTCAATCCATACAACAATGCTGTAAATATCCAAATATCTGAAGTCGCGGATATTGCTCATATGGCTGAAACAATTGTGGGGCCAAACGGACAAACAATGCTAGCTAGTGGTGCAGTTCGAATGGTTACAACAGCCGGACAAACCGTAATTCAAGTAAGAGATAAAACAGGACAGATTCAAACAGTATCTCGAATTGGATCTGGGGACTCTAGTCTACAGAAGGGTCAAACTGTTTATCAAGATCTGACTATTCAAAATGGCCAATTAGTTCCAAGTTCCAATGCGTATATAGAAGATAGCGGAGGAGGAAAAATTACTCTTAACAGAAATGTAAATGTAAATCCAAACCAACTGGTTGGAAATCGTAATACGCCTAATAATCCTAGAGTTGTGCAAGAAGTTCAGAGTTATAACCAACTGGTAGATAGTGGCCAATATTATTTGAAAGATTCTATGAACGAAATGTCTAATATCCATATGGTTGTTGATCGTAATAGAAGTTACTTAGTAGGAAGTAAAGACGGAAAAGAATACAGAATTTCTCCTTATGGTCCGGGAGATGCAAGACTTAATACTGAAGAAGTTATTTATAGAAAATGCGAAGTACAAAACAGAAAGTTAATTACAACTACTTCTCATAGAGGTTCTTTAGATAGCGAAGCTACTGAATACTATAACTCTATTCAACCTAGCGATTTGGTTCCACAATATCCACCTAATAAGCGGAATTTAATTAGAAAACAAAATGAAAAATTTCGAAATAAATCTTTTACAGAGTCTATAAGGTGATAACTTATGTTACCTTTGCAGAACGAACAGGATTCCGCTATTAGAAATTATGCAGAAAAAAAAATCAAACAACAAGGAAGCAAATTAGCTAAGAAATTAGCTAAGAAGGGCGCAAAAGCAGCTTTTAAATTGATAAAAGCGGCAGCAATGAAATTTGTTGCCCTTCTTGCTAAACTTCTTGCCTGGCTAGCGAGTATCATTGGATTACCAGGTATCGGTATTGGATTTTTAATATTAATTGCTCTCCTTGTTATCTCTTTGGCATGGTCGTATCTTTACGGTACAGGTGAGGGTCTACAAGGTTATGATAAAGAAATACATGAATATATAGTTGAGCAGGCCTATAGCACTGTAGATATGGACAACCCAATTGAACGTCCATATAGAGTTCCGGAGAAACTCATAGCTGCAACTATTCAATTAGAGGTTTTTCAAAAAAATGATGATATAAAAGAAGTTATCAAAAAGATGGCAAAAGCATTAGCCCCTACTTTTGATTACGGAAAGTATGATGAATGGATAGAAAATCAAGTAACAATTTGTGAAGATGGTATATGTACAACAGGAGGAATCCAAAAAACTCAAAATATGGTAACCAAACTTAACCATGTTGATTATTGGAACGGCTCTACTACTTTCAAATATACCCCTCACGTAACAGATTGGGAAGAAACAGTCGAAATTACTTATAAAACGATTAAGGTTCCGGTACAAAAGAAAGACAAAACAACACCAGCAGGGTTTGTCATTGTTATGGAAGACAGAGAAATCGAAGTTAAAAAAATAACGAAAACACGACGACAGTATTACACTTCAACTCAAAGCACAACTACTGATTATTCAACATTTGATGCTATATTAAATTCTTATGGATTAGGAATTAATGATAAAGCATTGGTTGAATCTAACTATCTGTTTATGGGAGGAACCATTGCTTATACTGATTGGTTAAAGTCAATGGGTATAGGAAATTTTAGTGGGATTTTCTTTGACGGAAACATTATCCCTGGGGCTGGTGTTCCTCCACAATTCATGCCGTATTATCTCGCTGCTGAAAAAAAGTATGGGGTTCATTGGTATGTTTTGGCTGCAATGCATTGTATCGAGACCACCTTCTCAACAAATCCAAACATGGTCTCTTCGAAAGGCGCTATCGGCCATATACAATTTATGCCAGCCACATGGGTTGGATGGAAATACGATATTGGCGGAGGATTGGTTTCACCCAATCTTGATATAACTAGTCTCGCTGTAATTGCGTCTGGGGGTGGATATGGGGTAGATGCCAATAATGATGGCAAAGCAGATCCATGGAATATTGAAGATAGTATTCATTCTGCTGCACATTATCTTTCAAGTGTGGGGTATTCGAAAGATGTCCGCAAGGCACTTTGGCATTATAATCACGCCGAATGGTATATAAATGAAGTTTTATCAACTGCTGAGACTTTTAAAAATGCTGCTAAATATGAAAGCGGTGGGGAGATTCCTCCATTAAAACCGGGAAGTTTTATGCGTCCGACACTGGGACCAGTTACTTCTCCATTTGGATATCGTGATGGAGAAATCCATTTTGGTATAGACATTGGCTCAGGCGGAAAATCAAATGTACCTATTGTTGCAGCAGCCGATGGAGTGGTCCATCGTTCTTACTTTTCAGAGTCCTATGGGAATGTTGTATTTATTAAACATAAAATTAATGGACAACAATATGAAACAATCTATGCTCATATGCAAAATAGGGCAGTTGCTCCTGGTGCAACTGTAAAACAGGGTCAATTCCTTGGCTATATGGGTGCTACCGGTTGGGCATACGGAGTACATTTACACTTTGAAGTTCACAAAAATGAGTGGACAAAAGAAAAAAATAATGCCATTAATCCTGCTTTAGTTGTTCCATTCTAAAAATATAGGGGGAATTCCCCCTATTTAAAAAGGAGGAGCCATTGTGAAAAAATGGTTAATATTACTATTGATAATGACTATGATTTTTATGATGGGTGCATGTTCATCAAAAGAAAAAAAATCGACTTTTGGTGATGTTAAAGTTACTGGTGAGAATAAGTCCTATTTAGAGGAATACGACAAAGCTTTACAAGGATATATTAATGAAATGACAAATATCCTAAAAACCTTTAATAATGCTTTAGACGGGATATATACACAGAAATATAGTAGAAGTCAATTCACAACAGCCCTAACAGCAAGTATCGAAAAATCAAATAAACTTGTTACTGAGGTAGAAGCATATGACGTGAAACCAGAATTGTTTGAAGCTCACCAAAATCTTATTGTTCTTGTTAATCGTTCTCATCAACTCTTATTAGATGCTATTGATATGGCTAATCAAGAGGATAGTGAAATCGAAAAAGACGTTTTACGAAATACCTATCTTGAAATTAAAAAGGAGCAAGCAAACATCGCGAATCAATGGAAAATTTTAAGGGAAGAGCTACAAGCAGCTGAGGAAGGAAAAAAGAAATAATGATTAAAAAAACCGTATCGGTCATAGTTACACTCTTTGTTTTATTTGGTCTTCTTATTTATTTAATTATTGCTCCTGAAAAAGAAAATAAGGAAATTATTGAATTAAAATCGACAAAAGAGGAAGTATTAACCGAAATCAACAAGACAAAAGAATATGTTAAAAAAACTTCAGAATGGATGGAAGCAGATACCGGAGAATCAGATATAGGTTATTATAATCCTCCCCACGATGAAAATAGCAATCGAGATCAAAAAAAAGACGTTGTAAAATACTTCATTGCTGGTTTAATGACAAATGATGTAGACATTTTCTTATCCAGTTTTTATCCACAGACAATTTCTGAAGATTTATTTAAGAGTAAAGTACAGGATAAAACTAAAGTTGCAGAGGATATAATGAACCAAATTACACGATCTGGCCGGTTAAAGGAAATCCAATATGCTGATAGAAAAGGGATTTTCAATTCTAAAACAGATAAACTTTCCCTTACATTTATTTACAATGATAATAAGCAGGCTAAAGTTACATTACATGTACTGCCTGTACAAGATTCACATCATGAACACGAAGAAAATATTTTCGTTATCACTACATCCGCATGGCTTATCATAGAACAAATAGAAAACAGCACTTAGATTAACGGGTTCTCTTGATGGGGACAAAATAATCAAATAGCACTTAAAATCGCAGACCTATTCGCAAAATCGGATAGGTCATTTTTTATTGATATGTAGCCATTTACACAATTTTAGCAGCAAAAATAACACAAATTTTAGCACAAAAAAATACTTGTACAATAGCTATTGTACAGTGGTATTTCGTGTGATTTTGTTTACGATTTTACAGTCCAAAAGGTATGCTGTATTTACTTAGTTAGAGAAAGTTTATTTTGCGATAAATGCAGCCAAAGGAAGTTAAGGAAATAAACATTTTCCAAAAATATGGAAGTGTTATGATAAAATATATGTACAGGTTGGATAAAAAGGGGATGCAAAATGAAACGATTATTAATGCTCTCAGGCTTAATATTGCTTTTTACTCTTTTAACAGCTTGCTCGTCTAACTCATCTTTAGAACTTGTAAAATCAAAAGTTGATATTGTTAATGATAAAAGCAAAGTTGGTGCAATAGGTATAACAGAAGGTGATAAGAAAGGGCAGGAACTTATACCAACGGCATTATATTATGAATTTGAAATCAAAAATAATGGTAATAAAAAAATAGGAGGAATTGGTGATAAGCGGTTACAAGTAAAAATTGAACCAAATGATAAATTAGCTGCTATCTCCAAAGAAACAGTTGGTTTTAATATTTTTAAACCCTCCCTCTATATACTTTAAAATTCTCCCGAATACTCACGTTTTCTCTAAATTTCATTAACACCTAATAGTTGATCCACCGAAAATCATGGTTATAAATTGAATTTATTTAAATTTCTTACAGATGGGGGGCCATCCTACCAACCAAACTGGTATTGTTTGGTAATAACAGTTATGACCGTGCGCAAAATCTCCACTCATCTCACGGTCGCTAACCCTCCCATGTATCACCGGATTGGGATCCATACATTCCTTCGTCCTGCGTATCCATGAGGTGGAGGTCGGATAAGCTCCTCAGCTGGGTCATAAGCCCGTATGGTAAAAATAAACTCCGACTCGGCACTATTGGTGTTTGTCTTTAGAAATACTTGAAGTATTCGATAGTAATTTGATTAACAAATTGGTTAATAAATCGGTTTAAGCAACTTGTAATGTAATTTGAGGCAAGCCTTGCAATAATTTTGAACCATCAAATTCACACTGTTTTTGACCAATGACAAATAAGACACGTAATAGCTTACAACACAAAGCGATGAGAGACTGTTGCTTTTTTAAAGGCCTTTCAGATCGTTTTGTATAGTATTGATGTAAAGCTTTAAAAGTTGGATTATGGGCAACGAGTGGCCGAATCGCTAGGTACAGAGCTTTACGCAGCCTGCTTCGTCCCCGTTTCGTTATTCTGGTTTGTCCTTTAAATTTTCCAGAACTATGCTCACGTAATGAAAGGCCTGCCAGATTAACTAATTGCTGAGGGTGACTGTACTTTGTGAGATCACCCACTTCAGCGAAGAATAGAGCGACTGTTGTAACACCTAACCCAGAAATATTCATCATTTGCTTAGCACCTGGGATCGTTTCTACAAGAGCTTCTAGCTCCTGATCCAACTCTTCCAACTGCGTTTGATAAAGCTCATATTGGTCAATCAGATATTCCATTTCACGTTTGGCAAACTGAATCCCGATTTGAATTCCAATGCTCTTTTTGGCCGTTTCCACTAGTTTCGTTGCTCGCTTCATTCCAACTCCTCGTTGTACAAATGGCTTCCACTTTGAGAGAATCTCTTCAGGTGTCATTTCTTTAATTTGAGAAGGAAATGGAAACAGTTTTAGCGTGCAAAGAGCTGCTTTTCCTTCCCAATCCCCGAAAACATCGAAAAACTCCGGAAAATAACGTTGAATCAAATTTTGAATACGTCCTTCTGTGATGGCAAGCTGTTGAGTGAGCTGATCTCTTATTTTGACGCCTTCTCTTAGTTCCGCGTAAATGCCGTCTAAGAGATTTGGTACGGAGTATCGGCCGTCTTTAATCAGCTGTGCAATCACTCTGGCGTCTTTTGTATCGTTTTTTGTTGGAGAGTTGTCATCAAGCTCTTTGCTTTTCTTTACATGCATCGGATTGACTAGCACAAAGTCATAGCCCTTTGCGGTAAGGAAATAAGCGAGATTTAACCAGTAGGGCCCGGTTGGTTCAACCCCAAAAATCACATGGTTCTTATCATTTTCTTTTTGGTGTCGATTCACCCAATCTAAAAGCATTTGGAAACCATGTATGCGATTTTCAAAGATCAAGCGTTTTCCAAATTCAATTCCTCGATCGTCTTGTGCCCGTGCCACGTGTTTGTCTTTGGCAATATCAATGCCGATTATTAATGTTGATGGTGTGATTTGCGAGATTTTTCGATTTTGAGTATAATTCATTATTGAGTCCTCCTTGGTAACTTATTAATTCGGGGTCAATGCATTGACACCCTGTACTATACCAAGAGGGCTCTTTTTGTTTCAAACCTCAAATTTCTTCATTACAGGAATGCTCTTCATATAATGAAACGGGTGTAGGATACGGAGCTTCTTTTGATGGGGAAATCCTTCCTAATAAAAACGGGAAATACATTTTAACTTTCGATTTGGGTGTAAGCGAAGAAAACCCACAAGTTCCTTTAAGAGTTCCATCAAAAGAAAAGCTATATAAACTTAAGGAAAATGCTTTAGATGCTTCTCTAATAGTAACTTTAGATGGTAAAGAAATAACTCGTTTTAACTTAAAAAAGGAATAGTTAAAATTGTGCTATTTAATTTGATGAAAAACAAATAAAAACAGTAAAGCATCGGTGCTAAAACCGATGCTTTTTTAGGTGTTAAATTATTGTTATTTTGTATGTTTTTTTAACTTTTGTCCCCCTGAAGAGAACCCGTTACACTTAGATAAGCGCTGTTTTTTTTTTGGTTTTCGGAATACAATACTGTTTACAAAATAGTCATTCTAATTTAGTGGTTTTAGAAGATACTAAATCCTTAACTTCGGCTTTAGCCTTTTTCCAGGAACCAAACGTCTTAAAATAAGTTTGACTGGAAGGTAAAAAGTTTTTCTTTGCATATTCATCCCATTTGGTCATGCTAAAATAAAGAAACTTTTCTTTGTGATTAAGAGCAATTTCAATTAGATCCTGCTTTGTAAAATGCGACTTCTTTGGTTTGTTAATGATTGATAAAATTTCATCATAATCGAAGTGTTTCTTAATTGTCTTATAGGTAGGCAACCTGTGTTCTTTTGCATACTCATCCCATTGTTTTCGATTAACAAAATTTTCTCCATGTCGTAAAAGAATTTTTCGTATAGCCTCTTTTGAATATATGTCGTTTTTTCTTTTTTCTGTTCCTAAGCCAATTTGTTCTTTTGCTTTTTGCCAGCTGCCAAAGGCATTTATATAAGTACCTCCTGATGGTAAACCATTCTCTTTTGCAAATTCATCCCAAGTAGCTTTGCGCAAGAAATGTTCCTTATGTTTTAAAGCAATCTCTTGTAATTGGCTCAATGTATATGATCTCTTCAATACTGGTAAAGATAAAGCTTTTTTAACATTATTCCAAGAACCAAAATGATATATTAAATTAACAGAAGCAGGAAGACCATGCTCTTTAGCATAGACATCCCACTTCTTAACGGTTGTAAGATACTCTATATGTGGCTTAATAATCTTAATTAATTCTTCTTGATTCATCGAATACTCCTTTAAGCCTCTATCTGTTTTTCAGATTCACGCATCATCCTAACAATATCTTCATTTGTAGCATTAAGAAGAGTTGCTCTTTCCACTAACTTATCAAACTCTTCTTTGTCTGTTGCATTGCTTATTCTATTAAGGATAGCATTCTTGATTGTAAAATATGAAGATTGAATTTCATTTACGAAATTCTCATACACAGGATGATTGCTAAATGCTCTGAATTTGCTCAGCATATCTTCACTGTTAGTTAGATAAAACGCCTCAATCTTTTCGTTAGGAACTATCTCCAGTGGTGTTTTACTTTCTTTTTTTACTGCTTTAATGAAGAATTGCTTCGGGATATACTCAAACATAGACTTAGGTTTGTGTTTAACTTCATTATACTTTTCAACCGTATACTGTACTCCAACTAAATCACCTGCGTCATATTCAGCCGTTTCTAAATTGATTGGCCGAGGTAAGAACATATATAATTCATTATTTGCTGTTACCCCTAAAAGAAACAAATTATCTCCTACTGTCGGAAGGCGATTCAGGCGAATAAGAGCTTGTTCTTTAGAAATTTTTTCAGAATATTCATCAAGTAATCTTTCCATTGGAGTAGCTTCCTTTTCCTTTGAAACATCGGAATCCTTATTACCTTTGATAGCCATACACAAACCCCAAATAATTAGGATTGGATATCCAATCAAAAAAACGATACCAAGTGCTACTTTTTCACCAATACTAGTAGAAAAAAATCCCCCAATAATCCATATTAAACCGAGTAAAATTATCCCACCAATAACTGTTAAAAAGTATAACTTCAGAAAAAACATAAGAATATTTAGTCCAGTTATTCCTGCTTCTCCTTCATGAATCAAGCCTATTCTATCGAAAAATCCAACAATCCCAACAGCTTCTAAAGCCGGCAGAACATGTTCCCATTGCCAAGCCACTAGGGTTGCTACAACAATTCCCAAAAGACCCGCTAAACCCGCTTGCTTCATTCTATAATATTGTAACGCCCCATTTGCAATACTAAGTAAAGTGTTAACGTATCTCACCACCAATTTTATAATAAACGAACCAAATACTACACTGAATTATAGTTATTATAATTCCTAAATATGGTAATGTCAATAAAAATAAGGGTTTAACAGGACTTTTTCTGTATGGAGTTGATGACAATTTTTCTATATCCTATGTTGCTTCAGACACACAATGAGCCCTTTGATAGCCCCGACTATCTCCATGAAGTAAAACTTAATGGAATTCGTTTGATTTACACTAAAGATATTAAAGGAAACGAAAAGCTGTATACCAGACATCGTACGGAAATAACATCAAAGTTCATTGAAATCTTACAATTACCTGTACCAAACGACTCTGTTTTAGATGGTGAGCTTGTTTGTTTTCAAAAGACAACAAAAGGTATTTATACAGAAAATTTTTCTCGGATCATGCAAAGATTTAGATTAAGTAACAGTGTAAAAATCGAAAATGCTGTCTTAACTTTTCCTGCAACCTACATGGTATTTGACGTATTAAAATGGAACTCAGTCCCAATGGTAAAGAAAACACTATTAGAAAGAAAAAGACTTTTAAGTAGTGAGTTTATAGAAACGGATTACGTTAAGCTAATTCAATACTGCTTATATAACGGTATTTCGCTGTTTAAAAAGGTTAAAGAGTATGAAAGGGAAGGTATAGTATCTAAACGCCTAAATTCGCCTTATTTAGTTGCAAAAAGAGCTTCTAATAGGGAATGGTTAAAAATTATCAATTGGACGATTGTAGATGAAGCATATATTATGGGCTATCGAAAAAAAAAGTTTGGATTGCTAACATCTAGAATAGATGAATGGAGTGGGGAAGCACGCCCCCTTGGAATTGTTGAATTTGGTATGTCTCCTGAGCAAAAAAAGGCATTTTACAGGGTTAGTACGCAACTAATAATTGGTGAAGATAAAAATTTTGTTTATCTTGAACCGGTAATTCGTTGTAAATTAAAAGGGCGTGGATTTTCGGATAATGGATACCTAATTACACCCATCTTTGTTGATTTTATCTTATAGTTCTTATAGGATACTTAAATAAATAAAAGTAAGCAGGCCCGGCTTACTTTTATTTCTGATTCAACCAATTTTTCATTTTAATCATGTTTTCTTTTGTAGGAGTTTGTATCTTTCCATTTTCATATCGTGAAAGGGTAGTATGAGAAATACCGATTTCCTTTGCAGCCTCAGCTAATTTTTTCTTCCGCATAAGCCGGACTTTTTTCATATTTTCCGGAGTGACTTCTAACTCTGTTTCATTGGTACTGGCTGTTTCGCTTTCAGTCATATTTTTTAACAATGCCGCGAAGCTCATTTGTTCATACGTTTGTTCTACCACTTCAAGTCCTAACAGCTCTTTTTCTCTATATTGGTCAATAATTTCTTTAGGTGGGACAATTTGAACCTTAGCATTTATCCAATGGTCCCGAAACCAATTCCTATCCTTTTCTATAAGAGTTTCATCAAATTCATTAAAGTAGTTCCATTCTTTGATAATTCCGTCCTGCTGCAGCGTATCCATGATACTTTCAAATTGGTCTTTTATTCTGGAACCATAGCGGGCATTTTCCTGAATACCCATAACATTTAAAAGTCCTTTTTCACCGCCTATACTATATGGCCTTAAGTAATCCGCACCTTTCTGACGGATTCTCCATTGCCAAGATAAATAGCGCGCAAGACGTTTATGGTATTTTTGTTTCACCGGATTATATTGTAGTGTTTTCAAGGCTAGTAAACCGCTGCTACGTTTCGATCCATACAAGAAGTTGGCCAATAATTCCCCAGGCCGTATTTTACACTCATAAATTCCTACTGGCTGTGAATTTCGATACGCAACCGTCACACTGTCCAATATGAAGAGAGGATTAAACTGCACCTGTTCTAGCTCCTCAATTTCATTGCTATCTGCATCGACAAATCTCAAATTGTCGCGCTCTATTCGTATCCATATCGTTGTTAAGGCGGCAAGCCGTTTCATTATCTCATCACGTTCTTTTTTTCGATAACCAGTTTGGTATCCATCAATTTCAGATCTTCCCTGTACTTGTCTTAAATTAAGGGCATCATCTGTATGGAAATTGATCATTTGCTCCTTATGGGTAGCCTGTTTCATCCATAAAATTGAAATAATATCAAAAATATCAGCTGTTAGATCATCCATAGAGGTTATAGCCTGGGCGGTTAAATTTTTCCATTGCTCAATTTCTTCAGCTGATAATTGTGGTGCATTTTCATTAGCTCTTAATTGGGCTGTTGCTTGTATGGTTTTCTCGTTAATGAGAGCAGTTGGAAAATCTTTATTATCTTTATTAATCTGAAATTCATTTTTACTGATGGTTTCCCTTAATTTATGAAATAAAAGAGCGGAGCCCGATTCAATAAATCTTTGATCTAATAATTGCGTCACAATGTCCTGATTAGGGCTTACTGTAGACGAAGTTTTTTTTTCGATATTAATATAGGGAATTACAAATTCCCGGATTTGATTTTTGTAGTTATGTATCCAATCTTCAATTTCTTGCATATTTAATACATGTTCACTAGATAACCGATTGATAATAGCCAAAAATGCTTTAAGAGACTGACATGGCTGAAAGTCCTCATTATTATATTCTGCTAATTTCCTCAAATCTGTTTTCCATTTTGCAATTATCTCTGGATATTCCGGGAAGGTATCATTTGCAAACTGAATGAACTTTTTTTGAATATCATTTTGTTCGATCATTAATGATCCCCCTAAGCCTTCATACATATCAATCTACTATATAACAATATTTATACGAACTATACCTGTTGTCAACAAGCTCACGATGCACAAAATACTCGATTTATAAAATAATATGACGTTTCCTATCACAGAAAGTAGTGGAATGCCTTTATTGGTTAGGCTTTATAGATGCACAAAAATAAACAATATTGACGTTTCCCTTCACAATGATGCACAAAATTTTTTTGTGCATGTATATCTTTCAAGACGCTTGCCTTCACAGACATGCACAAAATAACATTACTTTTTTGATATGCACAAAAATAAAGAGTTTCTCTACCTTAAATTTGTAAGATTTTATCCATGCACATAATGTACATTTTTTGACGTTTGCTTTCACAGACATGCACAAAAAAGTATAGATTCCACAAATCTACTAAAAAATTGACGTTTCCCTTCACAAGCACATGCACAAACTTTTGTGCATCCAGATATAAAATATACAATATTAAAACCTAGAAAAACGCTAGAAAGCTTGATTTTTCATTAGTTTTCTCTACGCACAAATCTTATCTGCTTTGACGTTTGCTCTCACAATAGGGTAAATTTAGTTATTTTTTATGACGCTTGCTATCACATAAAAAATTTTAATGTTTTTTCTAACCCTTATGGGACAAGGGGTAGAGGGCTATGCACAAAAGTGCAAGTTCTTTAATTAAAGGAATTATTTTGCTAAAAATGGCTTTTGTTATAATCCATAACAGAATTACTAGGTAAGAAAGGAGTGAGGGAATATGAAAAAAATCAAAATAGACGGATTTAGAATGCACCATGCTATTTTAAAAGAATTTCATACCATTCGAGATCAATCATTCGAACGCCCTCCTGCTTCTGCCTATGTGGTTTATTTAACGATGCTAAAGCAATTAGACCGTGAGAAAAACCAGAGAGGAATCTTAAAGGAGTATAATCTTGCCTATTGGGCAAAAAAACTTAAAATCCCTTATTCTTCTTTATACTCCGGTAAATTGTACTTAGAGAAATATCATTTTGTTAGAGAGGAAATACATAATGGTTTGCCGGTCTTAGTTTTAAAAGATATTGAAAAATTAAATAATCCTGGACTGGAAGAAGGGAAGTTAAACTACCTTCTAATTCCTCATGCTCTTTTTGAAACAAATATATTAGCTGAATTGGTTCGAACTTCTAACCCAGAGGGTATTGAATTGATTTTGTCCTTATTTAATCAATTCCGTACAGCTATGTCTAAAAAAGAAGTTATCGAATTACATAAGCTGCGCCAATCAAGAAATATGTCAACATTAAAAAAACAGTTGAATAAAAACGCTAAAAAGGTACGGGAAATCCTAAGCCTTCTTGAACCATTATTTACTATAGAATATGATGGCTTGGAATATCGTGGACATCAGATATGGGTGAGAAAAGTATGGATTACTTTAAAAGAGAATTGTGTGAAGGAACAAAACTCTGAAGAATTTAAGGTAGATCATCTTACTGCAATTTTATCTCATGAATTAACCTATTTCTTAGATGGTAATAAATTGAAGTACAAACCGCGGGATCAGTTTGATATAATGATTTCCTTTAAACAAGAAGTCTATGATAAGGTCAAATTCATTAAAGACAACGAAAACTTTAATTTAGAACGTGCTGTAAAAAGATATTTTCTCCAATGTATGGATGATATAGGCGCCTATATTTACCAAAAAAGAAAACAAAATAAAACCTTTAGAATTTATTCTCTCGGAGCTCTTTTTAGGAAAGCGTTTCGGAACAACTTTGTTACTTTCCTTAAGAAAATCCCATACGAATTAATTCACGATGCAAAGGTAGAACAGTATGTAAAAACTGGAACCATTCCAGATTTTGCAAAATTTAATATCTAAGCAGCCTTGTAAAAAAATTAAGAATTTACAAGGCTATTTGCATTGGTTTAAGTTTATTGTTCCCAGACCATACATAAAAAAGGACATAAAAAAAAGGACATGATCATCATGTCCTCATTTTTATGTTAAAAACGATTACGAATGTATACTTGTGGATTTGTGGTAATTTCATTTATATACCTATGAATATATGAGTTTATAAATAACATTCTTGTTGAAATGTGAAACCATCTTTAGGTTTTCTGTTAATTTCTTAAAAATTTGATAACAAGATTCTTGGACAAACGTTCAATCCCTTGTCAGAAAAGGGAAGGGTGTCTCCTGTGAAAAGAGGCTTATTAATTTTGTTTTTTTTAATAAATCTTTACTTTTAATATTTTATGTTTTCTTTATCTTTATATGTTTTTTATCAAAAAAATAGTGCTCTTTATAAAAAGAGGCACCTTTAAATAAAGCTTATTTAACTTTAACACTAACTAATTTAACCCCTGCTTTTTCAGCTTTTTTTGTAGCCTTTTGGAGCTTCTTTATTAATTGTTTGTCATTCCGCTTTATATTTAACATCTTTATTACACCCCTTTCCTTACTAACCGCTTTTTACTATCCAAAGTATTGACAGATAAAACTAAAAATATACAAATATAAGTTCTAAATCTTGTCCTTTCCATCTATACATCTATTAAAGAATGGAAAAGTGGAAAAATGACCATGTGTTTAAGAAAAAAAATAAGGAAAGAAGGGAAGAGAGTGGGGTACATTAATCCTTTATTTAATAAACCTACAATAATAAACGAAATAAAACTGAAAGAAAAAACATTAACAAAAGCTGTTAAAAATCGCGCAGTTCGAAAAGACAAAACTCATAACATAAAGTTTCCTGTGTCACCAATAATTCAAATGAAATTAAAAAGCTATTGTAAACAAGCTGGAAGGATTTATAAAAAACAAGGGAAAGAACCGCTTAGCCAAACAAAATTTAACACGCTTTTACTTCGATTTGGGCTGCAACATGAAGAAATTCTTAAATGGACGCATGATTATAACGATACAAAAGTGTACATGCATACAAACATTTTAGAAACGGAATATACAGAGATAGGTGGTCCTCATGGTTTAGCCATACGGAAAAACTTATCAGACCGAAAAGTTGTTTACCAAATAATGCTTTCTGTATTGCAATGGCTGGAAGGTGGGGGAACTCTTGAGAAAATCTTATAGTAGTTTAAATCTTCTCCAAGAGCGTTTATTAGGATTAACGGAGACAAAAGGTCTGTTCAAATCATTACTATCTAATAGGAAATATCTAACAATTACAATGCCATACTACGATTATATAAGAGGGAAAATCTTTATAGAGGATCTACGTGACAACTTTGGAGAAGATGTTCCTTATAACTTTGATATGGGGGTTTTGCTTCACATGCTTTACGATGATTTTCTTGCCCAAATCAAAAAAGGAGCAAAAAATGAAGAAATTGCTCTATACTTAATAAGAGGAAAAGAGAAGCATTTTAAGAAGAAAAAGCAGAAGCGGGTTATGAAGGCTCTCACAAAACATATATTTGAGTTTGAAACAGTAGAAGAGGAAGATGAATATTTTGAGTCGCAAGAAAGTAAAATAGCTTACTTAGAGCTTAGAATACGTGAGTCAGAGGTATTGAGAGGGGAAGTCCTAATTTATGATTTGGAGCCCTTTATGAAAGGCATAAATGTAACTATTGAACAGCTAATTAGCATTGTTTATTTAGATTTTATCGAAAATGTAAAAAGTGAAGGGAATTCACTAAAAGTACAAAAGTCAATCCTAGCTCATTTAAAGAGATTTTAATGTTTTTAATAACCAGCTTTTATTTGTTGTATTTTATTGTAAAAGCGGTTTCGCTAAATTTTTTTGCTGGAATTCTCCCCTTCAAACGTTTATATGGTTGAAAATAATTCCTTAACCTATTTTGAAGGGAAGAGATCAAATGAGAAATAAAGACATAAAGCAACAATTAAAGTAACTCTTATAAGAATTAAATCGATACCCCACAAAAGTGGGGTTCTTATTCTTGAATATCAATAATACAATCGATTCTTATTTCTTGCCAGTCGCCAAATTTATCAACAATCCGAATAACTCTCTTTTTTTCATCGAAATAATGTATTCTCCCGATAATAATTTCATACCGGTGATTATTATAATATGTAACCGTAAGTTCTTTTGGAAATTCCATGCTATCGGAGATAATTTGGTTAAAATATTCTAACAGCTGTTCATCTAAAAAAGGTTTTTCTATATATTCTTGTTCTTTATGTAACTGTCTAAGGCTTGAAACGAATTCTGGTTGTAGTGCTACTGTAGGAAATTTTTTGAGTCCTCTGTCTCGAAGTGTCATTTTTAATCCCTTCTTTAAAAGAACGTTTGTTCTTATTTTACCCTCTTGATTCATAAATCACAAGGAATACCTTGTGATATTTCTTGAATATTTGAAAAGAAAAAATGCAAATTAATCTAATAAGATACGAAATGGCTAACCCTTTACAAAATCGCTACCGATTCCTTATCCCTTAAAAAAGCTGCCTTTTGTCGATTGTTAAAATGCTTTTCATATTCAAAATTTAAAAAATCTAGAAATTCATTTATCTCCTCTTGATCAGAATAAATAACGGAAATAATTTTTTTGGCCCGGCGATTGGCCATTTCTTTAGTTTTACTTACCTTTATCTTGCTGAAAACATTCCGATAAAAATAGTACTCACCATCATCGTTTTCTGTCTCTTGTGTCAAGTAGTTAAATAAAGATTTTAAAGCATTTATATCCTTAATACAGTCTCATTTGAACGCTTCTTTTCAACGCCTTCTCGTTCGCTTATGAGGTGTCTTTCGTTAATAATGCATGCTTCTATAGAGTCATACCTCTTAATGTACTTTTTTCCTCTCATTCTTTCTCGTTTATTTAAACAAATAATATATCATAAGAAAACATTATTTATTGGGTATATTTTACTATTTAATTATCTAAATATTGAAAAGGGTTAAAACACAAAATAAAGTTTTTGTTTAATAAAGTCGAATAAAGTTGAAAAAATTATATGAATTGGTATAATCTAGATGAATTCATTACATTTGTAATAGGAATATATTACTATTTGATGAGTTGAGACTAAAAAGGTAAAAAAGTTTGATGAAGGATCTATCGAAATATAAATATAGAAGTTTTTTGGAAAAAGACAAGAATGCTCCAGGATAAATAGGCAAGCATAAAGGTTGTAAAAAAGTAAACGAAAATACTAATGTGTAAGAAAGAAGTTATTTTATATACCTAAAATAGAAATAAAAACCATTTGAATCAGGTGAATATTGTCAATGTAAATTTAATAACAAATGGATAATTCCTTCGATAATGGCAAATCCATCGAAAGGTGGAGACGCAAAGCTACGGGCCTAAGGAAAATTTATCTATGGTCGCCGGGTTACCGAAAAGGATTGGAGCAAGCATAGTTAATATGTCATGTGTAAATGTTTTTAGAAACATTGCACTGTCTCATTAATTGTCCACCATCCTTTTTGGTGGACTTTTTTGTTTTACTATAAATCTACTAACTGGAGGAACACATATGAGAAATGATTTACAAAAGGAATTATTAGAGGGACATATTCGTGCAATTTTAGAATTAATTGGCGAAGATCCAAATCGTGAAGGCTTGTTAGATACACCAAAACGTGTAGCTAACATGTTCGAAGAAGTATTTGCCGGAATAGGCGTTAATCCCGAAACAGCTTTAACAACTACTTTTGAAGAGGTTTATGAAGGGTTAGTTGTTGTAAAGGATATTAATTATTACACTTTCTGCGAACATCACCTAATTCCTTTTTTTGGTAGAGTTCACATTGGATATATTCCGAACGGTAAGGTTGTTGGTTTAAGTAAATTTGCTCGTCTAGTTGACCTTGTTTCAAAACGGCCACAAGTTCAAGAAAGAATGACACAACAAATTGCCGATGCTGTTATGAATGTACTCCAACCTGAAGGAGTTATTGTAAATGTTGAAGGACAACATCTTTGTATGTGCGCTAGAGGAGTCAAAAAACCTGGCAGCTCAACTGTTACGACCATAAAAAAGGGTGTATTTAAAGAGAATGTCTCGTTAGCAGAAGAGTTTGAACGGGTTCTTTTAAAAGATTAATAGGGGGTGATTTAATTGCTCTACCTTTCAAGAAAATTGTATTTCTCTGCCGCTCATTCTTATCGTATTGAGGAATGGAGTGAAGAGGATAATAAAAAGGTTTTCGGTCCATGCAGTAATCCAAACGGTCACGGACATGATTATACTTTAGAAGTTATGGTTAAAGGAGAGTTGAACAATAAATCTGGCATTGTTGTAAATATTGCCGATATTGATAGAGTTGTTAAATCATTTGTTCAAACTGAATTAGATGGGAAATTTTTGAATAAAGAAATTCCTTATTTTAAAGAAAATATTCCAACCACAGAAAATATAGTGACCTATTTGTGGAATTCATTAGATGGAAAAATTGAGAACTGTATTCTTCATAAAATCCGATTACGTGAGAATGATTTCTTATATTCAGAGAAGGAGAAAGAACAAATGGTTCGATTAACACGAAAATATCATTTTTGCACAGCCCACCGATTACATAGTGAATTATTAAGTGAGGAAGAGAATATGGCTCTCTTCGGGAAATGCAATAATCCATACGGGCATGGACATAATTATTATTTAGAAGTTACAGTAAGTGGAAAGCCTGACCCTGTTACTGGAATGATTGTTGACATTGCTAATATGGACCATATTGTAGACGAGGTCATTCTACAGAAATTTGACCATAAAAATCTCAATTTAGATACAGAGGAATTCAAGAATTTAAATCCTACTTCTGAAAATTTAGCGATTGTAGTTTGGGATTTACTATCGAAGAAGCTTTCAAATCTCTACAAAATAGGCTTATATGAAACGGAAAAAAATTACTTTGAATATTATGGGCCTAATAAGGAGTAGAGACTATGGAAAATAAGGAACAGCTAAAAGGAAAAACAATTGTTATTACTGGTTCCAGTAAAGGTATAGGAAAAGAAACTGCGTTATTACTAAAAGACAGAGGTGCAAACCTTGTATTAGGCAGCCGCAGCAATATAGAAAAAGTTAGTGAAAACCTTCTCGAATTACCATTAGATGTGAAAAGCGAACAATCAGTAAAAGAGTTTTATGAACGAGCTGTTAAACATTTTGGAACTATTGATGTTTTGATTAATTGTGCAGGTGTAGGTATGTTTGCAAACACCATTGATTTATCAACAGATGATTTTGACCAAATGATTTCTGTTAATTTACGAGGAACATACCTTACATGTAAATATTTTGGCAAACATATGGCTGAACAAGGGATAGGGCAAATTATAAACTTAGTATCAATCGCTGGAACAACTGCACTGCCAGGATGTGGAGGCTATTCCGCATCAAAATTTGGTGTTCTAGGCTTAACCAAAGTGTTACAACTAGAACTTCGACAAAAAGGAGTCCAAGTCACAGGGGTTATTCCTGGAGCGGTTAGCAGTAGCTTTTGGGAAAATATTGAACCAAAACCAGATATATCGAAAATGATTCCTGCAGTTACAGTTGCAAAGCATTTACTATATTTAATTACTCAACCGTCTGGGGCATTTGTTGATGAGATAACAATTATGCCACCTCTAGGAATCTTATAGAGGGGGTTACTTTCTTGAGGCGGTTATTAGATAAAATTTTGAAACCTTCTTCTAAAGAAACTCAAATTGGAACTCCGTCTCTCCCTTCTAATTTAACTTTTACGGAACTAGCCTATATGACTAAGAGGGGTTTTCTTGCGAAAAAGCTAGGTCACTATCTTGGCTTACATACAGATGAAGGGGATTCATTGTTTTTTCTCTCATTATCTAAATCTTCTTTTGCGAATCCAAATAAAGAAAATCAAAGTGAATTTATTCTCTATTTAAGTGAACAACTATTGAAATGGAGCGATCAAAATCAAGATGTTCCACAACAAATAAAAAGTTTAGATATTAGAGTCGACATTCAAAATGCTATGTTAAAGGCTTACGAAATATACAAAAGCGACTTATTTAACATACCAGCAGAGAAAGAGAAAACAGTTTCAACTAACCTAACAAGTAACGATAAATGGGAAGTTTATCGAGATGTCATTTTCGCAGTAACTCAAGGAAAGTTTTTGCTGATTAAGAAAGAAGAAGTGAACAAATATAAAGAAGGAATCGTATTATGTGAAGGAACGATAAAAAACCGCTCTGATATTCCAATTTGCCGTACCCTTGCAAGAGAAAGTCTAGAGTTAGAGGGTTTTAATAAAACAACTATAATGAGTTGGTTATTGGTTTTGTCAGAAGCTATTACGAATATCGTTAAGCATGCTGAAGAAGGAAAAATGACATTAATAAAAGATGAAAAGAACCAGGAAATAAGATTTGTTATCGAGGATAAAGGTCCTGGATTCGCTTTAAAAAATTTGCCTAAAATGACTCTTTTAGCTGGATATTCAACAAAAAATTCTTTAGGTCAAGGATTTACTTTAATGATGAAGATGGCTAAAACGATTTCTCTGTTTACTTCTTCAGAAGGGTCCATCATTATTTTAATTTTTGATTTAAAAAAAGAGAATACAACGAAATGAAATGCAAATACTAAAAATTTGTATAGCATTAGCACAAAGAATAGGAATTCCTCTAACATTGTAAATTAACTATGAATGGAGATGACAAAATTGCAATTACATATGAAAAATACAATCTCCAAAACGATTGAAAGAACATTGAGAACAGCTCAACTGATTGATCCATTTTGGGAAAGGTGGCTAGTTCATGGAATTGACTCTGATGATTTAAATCGAGTTAAGCCACACATAAAAACTCTCAAAGGATGGATTCAATCCTGGGAAGAACTAGCTGAAGAAAAAATAAAAAAAGCTTCCATTCTAGAGAAAAACAGTCTTTATTATGAATCTGAATATTTGTATCGCCAAGCAGCTCTTTGTTTTAACCTGAATTATTGGATTTATCCGGAACGAACAAAGGAAAAACAATTTTGGTATAACAAATGTTTAGCCTACACATATAAGGCGGATTCACTATCTGAGTTTAAAGTAAAATATACATCTATTTACACAGATGGTATTCCATGCTCTGGAAGAATTCGGATTCCTTCTACCCCAAAAGGATGTATTGTCATCATTAATCCGATTGATTCATCTAAAGAAGAATTGTTTAAATATGAAATGGAATTTTTGGAAAATGGATATGCTACGGTAAGTTTTGATGGACCAGGACAAGGAGAGACTTTCACCATGAATGGATTAATTGGTTCTGGAACAAGATGGGAGCTTTTCACAACCAATTTGATTAATTATGCCCGAAACATTTTTCCTAATCTTCCTATTTATTTATTCGGAACCAGCTTAGGGGCAACTTGGGTATTGCTTGGAAGCAGTCATCCTGAAGTTAGAAAATCGGTAGCGGTCAGTCCTGCGGTGGAACTAGAAAAAATGAATATGCCTAGTTATTTTCAGGAAAGAATGAACATTGCGTGCAATTTAGCTCCAGATCAAAAGACGATACCAAACTTTAGCGAGATCAATTATCAATGTCCTATTCTAGTGTTCCATGGAAATAAAGATATGATGGTACCTAATGAGGAAATGTATAAATTATTTGAAAAACTTCCAACTGGAAAACAATTAATAGAATATAAAGATGAGGGACATTGTTGTAATAACAAGTTAGATGAGATTCGTAAATTATCATTGATGTGGTTTTCTGATAAGTGTTTAAGTGAGGTAAATTGATATGCAAGGTAAAAATTTAACTCTACGCAGGCAATTTCTAATAAGAATCCTTTCAATTTTACTCATGATCGCTCTTGTGTCTGGCACAGTTCAAATTTATTTAATGAAAGGACAGATTGTTAATCAAACCAATAACCAAGCAGAAGCAATAGCAAATAATGTGCTAAGAGCAATACAAGGAACAGAATTAGCAACAACCACGATTGAACATCAAATTGATTTAAAATTAGTTTCTTATTCCAAACATATTGCCGACTTAATTAAAGATAAAGAAAAAAATGAAATTACAAATACGGAACTTATAAAAATTCGAGATCAGTTAGGATTAGCAGGAATTACTATTTTTTCAGAAACAGAATCTAAGGATGATATTGTGGGTTTTGCAGCAACAGAAAAAGAAGAAGTGGGATTTAGTTTCAAGGAAGCAGGTTTCTTTGAGATTGGACAAGTTTTACTCCATAAAGAAAAACCTACTCTTTCAGGTGCTACATTTACGGACAAAAATATTGTTGTTTTACCAACAGCACAATCTGCCTCACATAAAGATAAACCAACTTTTTTTAAGTATGCTTATTATCATGTTCCCGATACTAAATACATTATCAATCCTTATATCGAAGCAAATGAAGTACACAACTATATTAAAGCAGTAGGACCAAACGCAACGATACAAGAATTAGTTCAAAAAAATAAAATTGTCCAAGAAATTGCTGTTCTAAACCCTAAAGTGTTTGCCGATCCTTCACTTGAAAAGCAGTTATATCCACCACTAAAAAAGGTTGAAGCTGGAAGCTTTAAATTGCAAACGAAGAAAGACAATGAGTTTCTGACTAAATCTAATATTAAAAAAAGATCATATATAGAACGAGTAAATGGAAAAAAAGTATATAAAATGTTTCTACCACTAGATGAAAATAAAGTTATATATTTGGCGTTAGATTATGGAAAAATGAGCGGGCCTCTCTACCGTCATTCAATCATATTAATCATATCCGGACTTATTTCCCTTATTGCATTATTCCTGTTAACTGCAAGGTTCTTTAACAGAATCTATGAAAATATTCAAAAAATCAAAAGTCAGATTCAGTTACTGGAAGAGGGAAAATTAACTGGAAAAAGTGAAATTATGGATGGTAGTGAGCTAGAAAAATTATCTCAAAGTACAAACCGAATGGTAGATAAATTAAATAAACTTGTAAAGGATATACAAGAACAAGCTGTTAAAACACAACGACTTTCATTGCTTTTAGAAGCGGAAGCCTCTCAATCTGTTGAGAAGATGTATGAGTTATCAACGGAAAATACGATTAAATCTAGAGATTATTTATATGAAATTACAGAGTTTTTAGATGAAATTATTGAAGTGTTAAATCCATATAAAGAAAATGATAATGTTGCTAAAATCATGGATAAAGTAGAGGTAATAAGACAAGTTGCGAATGAACGCACAGCTGCAACGACAGACATGACTATCACCCTTTCAGATTTACTTCATTCATTACATGGACAATCTAGAGAGTTATCTGACATATCCAACACCTTACTTACATACATGAGCAAATTTAAACTTTAAGGGAGAGAGTATTATGTCTTTAACTGTTAAACAAGAAGAACAAGCGTCAACCATAATCCTTAAAATAAAAGGTGTTTTAGATATTACAACTTCCCATGTAATAGAGCCTTACTTAGAAAAAATTGATAATGATATCAAGATATTAATACTGGATTTAACTGAATTAGAGTTTATTGATTCTACTGGTATTGGATCCATTATGAATGCCATCTATTTATCACAGGAGAAAAATATTCAACTTAAACTTCAAGGTGTTAATGAATTAACTCACCATGTTTTTGAGACAGTTGGGCTATATCAGATTCTAGAAACAATACAAGGGGAGATTCATTAATGTATAAAGACAATCAAATTTATGCCCATGAAGACTCCTCTAATGAACAAAAAATGATGGATAAAACATTACAACGAGAAATTGACTTAGCCAGAAATATCCAAATCCAACTCTTAAATGGAAAAACTCCTGCTTTCGAAGGTGGGGAAGTATCCGGTTTTTCCCTTCCTGCTAGATTAATTGGTGGAGATTATTACGATTTTTACCCTTTAGTAAATGGGAAGATTCGCATTGTTATTGGTGATGTAATGGGTAAAGGTATTCCTGCCGCTATGTTAATGATTTTAACAAGAGGCGCATTTCGTAGTGCAGCTGAAAATACAAAAAGTCCAGGAGAAACTTTATATTCTATTAATCAAGCACTTTATGAAGACTTACGAACATTGAAATCATTTGTAACTCTTTTTTGCGCTGATTGGGACCCAAAAACAAGGATTCTTACTTATGCAAATGCAGGGCATAACCTGCCGCTTTATATCAAAGGTAAAGAGAAAGTGGTAGAGGAACTGCCGAAAGTAAGTGGTATCATGATAGGTGGACTTCCAAATCAAGTGTATAAAGAGAATAGTATTTATTTAAATGAACTGGACACCATATTCTTTTATACAGATGGAATTATAGAGGCTCAAAATAAAGACTGTGAACAATATAAATTGGAACGGCTTATTCAGGCGTTATTAGATAATGTTGAAAAAGACGTTGGAGAGATTAAGAAGAGTGTGATGGAATCAATAATCAATTTTACAGAAGGTGTTCCTCAAAAAGACGATATAACAATGGTTTTGTTAAAGGTGTACAAACAAAAAGTAGATAATACCAGTTTAAATTCTCTGGTAAAGTTAGGGGGAATGTTGTAATGCAAAGTATTGTCTCTAAAGGGAAAAATATAAAAGAAGCAATAAAAGTAGGATTGGAATTATTGGAAACTACAAAAGAAGAAGTAAATATTAAAATTATTCAGCATGAAACAAAAGGCTTTTTGGGAATTGGGAGTAAAGACGCTATTGTGGAACTTACCAAACGTGAAGCTAGATCTTCTCAATTTGAAAAGGAAAATAAGGCAGACCCATTTGAATTAGTTGAACAACTTGTTTCCCAAAAACCAGACGAACAACTAGAACAAAAACAATTAGAGACTGCTTATACTAAAGGCATCATAAATGACGCTGACTTGATTAATAAAGAATCAGACTCTCTTACAGGGAAGGTCTGGGTAAAGAATGGACAAATTTATTGCAAATCTTCCCTACCCATTTTCCAATGGTATCTATTCCTGATAGTATAAAGTTCTATAGAAACAATCAATTGATTAAAGAAAAAACAACAATTATATCTGAGAAAGATTTGTATGAGATCAAAGTAGAAAACGAAGAAAAAGAGACAAGATGGAAAGTCACAATGGATCAACACAAATTAAAAGTTCAATTACATGTTGAGCCTGGATATAAAATTATTCGTACAATCCCGGATATTGATCCGGACCACCACATTGAATTAAAAGTTGAAGAAAAGAAAGAAATTCATAATACCCTTAGCTATAACGAAATCATGCAAAAGTTGGAATCATTAAGGGTGAAACATGGTTTTAACCAAGATGAGATTATTAGAGCAATGGAAGCAACTGAACCAAGTACATTTGAAATTGCAACTGGAATAGAACCGAAGCCAGGTAAGGATGGTTGGTTAGAATTAAAAGTTAATATGGAAACTAATATAGGTCCAAAAGTTACAAAGGATGGCCGTATAGACTATCGGGAAATCAGAACTATACCAACAGTTGAAAAAGGAAAGGTTATTGCAGTTATACACCCGCCAACTCCTGGTCAAATAGGGTATACCGTAACGAATGAGCCTATTGCTCCGAAACAGACATTCCCAATCGTAGTCAAAGGAGGAAACGGGGTTATGGTTGTAGATGACAAAATTGTTGCGATTGAATCGGGTCGTCCTCAACTTGAGCAAAGAGGACAGCTCGTAAAAGTCTCTATCATGCCAAAGCTTACTCATCCAGGAAATGTAGATTTGTCTTCAGGAAATATTCGTTTTAAAGGAGATGTTGAGATATTAGGTGAAGTTGAGGAAAGAATGATAGTTGAAGCTGAAGGGGATATTATCGTTCATAAAACAGTAAATATGGCCAAACTTATAGCTTCAGGAGCAATTGTCACTTTTGGAAACATAATTGGTTCAGAGATTTCAGCAGGAAAAAATAATATGCTAGTTACTGAATTAGGTCATTTATTGGGGATCATTAATCAAGACGTAGAAAAAATAATTGAATTAATCAAACAGCTTACTGTATCTCCTGGATTTAAATCGGATGATTTTTCCCGTGGTGGATTTAGACCATTAATTCGTATATTGCTAGAGAAGAAATTCAAAAATTTTTCTCCTTTAGCTAAAAAGTATGTAGAGGTTGTAAGAAGAGGAGAAGAATATTTATCTGATGATGGATGGAGAGAAGTAGCAGTTTCTTTAACACACCTGTTTTTATCTTTATCAAACGAAGTTACTTCGCTAGAACGGATTATTCAATTATCTCAAAAAATGAAAGAGCTTCATGAAATGAGTAAAACACCTGTCGAACCAGATTCTTATATAACAATATCAAGTGCTATAAATAGTCGCCTTTATTGTAGTGGGAATATACTGATTTTAGGACAAGGCTGCATAAATACCAAAATTCACTCTGGCGGTACTTTAAAAGTTAGCGGCATATTACGTGGTGGAGAAGTATACGGAAGATTAGGTGTTGAAATAAATGAGGCAGGTTCGGAAAGTGGAACTTTAACCATGATTGCCGTTCCAAATGATCAAAAGATCCAAATTAATAAAGCAATGGAAGGTACTACGATAAAGATAGGTAATGTAAAACATACCTTCAAAGAAACTAGATATCATGTCATTGCACGCCTTAATGAAGATGAACGAATTGTTTTTGAATAATGAATGGGGGAAATAAAATGATTAGTTTTTCACTGAATGAAGTTGATGGGAATCTTGACGTAAAATTAGAGGGCGATTTAGATATAGACGGAACAGAAGTAATAGAAGAACAACTGATTCCCACTATGGAAAAATATAAAGCTGTAAATATTAATTTTGCAAATGTTCCGTTTGTAGATTCGACTGGAGTGGGTTTATTATTAAATGTTATACAATCTCTTAATGAAAAGGGAGTAAAGGTCACAATTTCTAACGTAAGACAAGAGATATTTGATATTTTTGAGCTTCTTGAAATTCCTGAAATAGTTGGAGAAGGTGTTTTTGTTTAATTTATTTGTAATCTCTCCTTCACTATTTTTTGTAAGGGGATGACAGTTACCTTTATTAAATAGTTAAAAGCTGTTTATATAATGGTTTCATGAGATGTGGGTAATAGCATAGCTTAATTTAACTGGACAGCCCAAAGTATGGAT
This sequence comes from Bacillus methanolicus, assembly GCF_028888695.1. Taxonomy (NCBI): domain Bacteria; kingdom Bacillati; phylum Bacillota; class Bacilli; order Caryophanales; family Bacillaceae; genus Bacillus; species Bacillus methanolicus. Next base: position 107,614 of record NZ_PNFF01000003.1, read on the forward strand.
GTTTTCATGCTATCCTATTTGTGGGCTGTTTTTTATTTCAGTGGAAAGAAGAAACATTCAAAAGAGATTGTAGAAATCGTAAAGGAATATAGTCTGATTGTAGAAACTATCGAATAACTTAAGTCACTATATGGGTATACCAATGCTTGGGATATTAAAAAAGAAGTAATTACGGAGATAAAAGTATATCTAGTGTGAAAGTTAATAATTTTCAGGTCAAATGGTACTTTCGTTATAGTCTTTAACAAAAAAATATCAAATTTGGCTTCACTAATGAGCGAAGCAATGGTCAAATTATTTTGGTTTTTGGATACTTTTTTATCCTCTACATTCCGACTCCTCCTTTACGAAAAAACTAAGACAAACATACCTATTTAAAGATATGTTTGTCCTGGATTTTTCCCATAAGTTATTAATTGGCTAAATCAAATTATATATTGTCCAATATTTTCCCTTCAAGTGTTTTTCGGACTAATGTATCTTTGGTTATATACTTCAAGTATTAGAAGCATGAATTTTCCTCTATACCAAGATCCTTCGCAATCTGTTGAATAGGATATTTTCTTAAGTAAAGATCTTATACAATAGTCCTACTAATGGATATTATTAACGTTAATGGTTGATATTCACTGGTAAATAATTTTAAGGTTATAGCCCTTAGATAATGAAGGATAGATTTTACTTGAATCAGACCACTATATTCATCTCCATGCGGCATGGTTGTACATATTCATTTCCTTTAAAAACAGTTTTATAAAAGTATTCAAGTAAGTAGCCTCTTTATCTTCCAAATATGCTTCAATTATTGAGCTTTATTTCAACAAGGTCTTAACGATAAGCTGTTTTTTAATTCTTTTGTTGCCCATAAGAAAATAGCTTTTCAAAGTTTGGAGTAGGTATCATTAGACAGAACCTTTTCTAGTATTGTGGTATCTCTTAGTAGGTTATTTCCACCTTTGGCTTTTTCAACTTTCAATCTCGTTAACAACTGGATCAACCGTCACTTTATTAATTTTCATTGAAACTTTTTCTGCTTTTTTCTTTTTTTCTTATTTAGAAAGATAAAGCCGGAGGAGAAGTCAAACTTATACCATGTATTAATGATTCGATTAAGATACTATCCAACTTTACCCGCTTAAGAGAGTAATGTAGGTCTCCCAAGAAAGTAACCTTGTGCATACTGAACGCCAAGACTTTTTAAATCAGCTAAACTATCGTTGTCTTCAACCCCTTCAACAATTAATTCGGAGTTGAATTCGCGACAAAAGTGGAGAAGGTAGCGTATAAGATCTTTTTTTTGCTCAGAGTTTCTCAAATCTTCCATAAAATATCTGTCCAGCTTTATGAAATCAGGTTGTAATTCAATCATTGATTTTATGGAAGATGACCCTTCTCCAAAATCATCGATGGCAATTAGGAAACCAAGATTCTTAAGATAAGAAATTGATTTTTTTAACATGTTAAGATTAACGTCTTCATTTTCGTTAATTTCAAATATTAGTTGTTGACTTTTGATTCCGTTCATATTAATAATTTGATTTATAAAGGTACGGAATTTTGGGTTTATAATTGTCGATGGGAAGACATTTAAAAACAAATACCGATACCTTTCTGAATAACCTGCTTTTATGTAGGTTAGGGAAGCTTTATGGATAGACCGCGAATCTAATTCATAAAGCTTCTTTTTCTTTTTGGCAATATCAAACGGAATTTCAGGTGTAGGGAGTGTCTTTGTTCGAAAAAGACTCTCATACCCTACTACTTTCCAATTTTGAATATCATAAATTGGCTGATAATGATGAAAAAATTCATCATTACTAATTATACTGTCGATAAACAAATATCTATCCTACCTCCTTGTGTAAAAATAAAAAGCGCACAATACCAGAAAATGGGATTATGCGCTTTGTTTAAAAGCCCCCACTTCCTTCGGTAGCTCAGCCACCATAGCTTTTGCTTTAGGTCTGTAGCTTTGCGTCCTTACCTTTCGATAAGTTTGCCTTTATCGTTTTTAAGTGAGTTATTGATGAGATTATCTTAAATTATTTATAACAATATTTATAACATATAACATGATAAAAGTATAACAAATTCAAACAAAATTTGACAATTTTTTATATATAGAAATAAATTTATAGATATTTATGATTTTTAATCGATTTTTTTAAGGGCGAGACTTGGTTAAATATTAGTGTGGTGAGCTCCATCTATAGCAATACGTATAAAGTGTTCAATGAGTTTTTTTGTCTGTCGTTGTTACATCCTCGATGACAACCGTATCAAAAAGTTCCTAGAAATAATGGAGTCGGTACTTTTGGCTCTTAATCAGTGTAGAGAACGTTGATTTTTCGTAATGCAAGAGTAACTTGATAGGCTAGCTGCTATCTAGATAGATCGTCACGAACAAATGATCTCCTAACCAAACTGGCAATTCTTCTTCGTAATCATTATTTTTTTAACGGCGCTTTCTTTGTTGTTTTTTCAAATCATAAACAACCCCAACATCTTTCGCTGTGCAAGAGATATGTTCCCGGTGTCCCTGGTTTCGCCCTATTATGGTATAATTCAACAATATATGACAATTTCCGCATTTTCATACAGTAAATTCCAATCGAATTTGATGTAGCCAGATAATAATCATTGAAAAATGAAAGGAGAAATATTTTATATGAAGATGTTGCGAAATCTAAGAATCTATCAAAAATTGTTAATCTTGCTAATCATTACCGCCCTTTCATTAGGAGCAGTAGGGGCAGTTGGATTAAATTATGTAAGAGAAATGGCTCAGAAATCAGAATATACATATAAAGAAAACTTAATGCCAATTCAATGGTTAGGCCAAATTAGAATTAATAACCGCACTCTCGATTCTTATACTTTAGAGCTTTTGATTACCACGGATTCTACACGGAAATTTGAACTGAAAGAAATGATTGACTCTAAGATTGAAGAAATTGATTCAATGATTAAGAAATACGAGAATACACATATGCCGGCTGAAGCTATAAAAAAGTTCGACTACTATAAACAAATCATGAAACAGCTTCGGAAGTCGAGAGAAGAAGTCATTCAATTGGCTTCACAAAATCGAAATGATGAAGCCTACAAGCTTTATTTAGAAAAAGTTGCACCACAACGCACTCTTGCAAATAATACTCTTGCTGAATTAGGGGAGCTAAATGAAAAGATCGCCGGACAAACGAATTCTCAAAATAAGCAAGATTTTAGAAATGCAACCATCATTTTATGTACAGTCATTGCAGCAGCCCTTATCTTTTCAATTGTAGTTGGGATTCTGATTACAAAAATGATTGTAAAACCAACGGAAGAACTGAATAACTTGCTCTCTAAAGCGGAGAAAGGAGACCTTACCGTAAAAGGGACATATCAATCAAAGGATGAAATTGGTGCACTGACAGCTTCTTTTAATAACATGATCAATAGTTTGCGAGGAATTCTTCTTACTGTAAATGAAAACTCACATCAAGTGGCAACGGCATCAGAAGAGCTGACTGCAAGTGCTGATCAAACAACAACAGCTTCAAAACATGTAGCATCTGCCATTCAAGAAATAGCAAGCGCATCCGAAAATTCAAAAACCAAACTCGAGCAAAATGCAGATGCGCTGAAGGAAGCTCTTGAAGGAGTTTTACGAATAGCAGAAAAATCAACGATTGTTTCAGAATTAGCGAGAGAAAGCGAAAAAGAAGCAGAAGAAGGAGGCCAATTTGTAGAAAACAACTTAACTCAAATGAGGTCGATCCATGAATCCATTCGTAAATCCAATGAAGTTATTCAATCCCTTTCACACCGCTCTCAAGAAATAGGGAAAATACTGGATGTCATTAGCGGGATTGCTGATCAAACCAATCTTTTAGCTTTAAATGCAGCTATCGAAGCAGCTAGAGCAGGGGAGCACGGAAAAGGGTTTGCAGTAGTCGCTGACGAAGTAAGAAAATTAGCTGAACAATCGCAAACTTCAACGAAATTGATTGCAGATTTAATTAACAGTATTCAAGAAGATACAGAAGAATCTGTTCAGACGATGAGTGAAATTATGAATAATGCAGAGAAAGGTGTTAAAATCTCGGTTGAAACATCGAATAAGTTTATGCAGATTTTAGACAAAACCCGAAATATCACTCCGCAAATTGAAGAAATAACGGCAACCGTTCAGCAAATTTCAGCGAGTGTGGAAGAAGTATCCACATCCGCCTCTGAAATTGCATTACTTGTCCAAAAAAATTCTGCTAGTTTTGAAGAAATTGCATCGTCAACAGAGGAACAGCTTGCTTCCATGGAGGAAATTCATGCTTCGGCAAAATCCCTTGCCCAAATGGCAGAAGAACTGGAATCCCTTGTCAGCCAATTTAAAATCGAGTGACATAAGATGGTATTCCTTCCAATATTAAACTGCTTAATTTGTCAATTTTGAGCATTTATGCGCTGCTTTTGTCTAAAGAAAATTACCTTCCACATGGCATGGTTTAGAAAAAAAGGGCTGACTCAAGGTCTATCTTTTTATATAGATATGGTTCCAATTTAACAAACATAGGCAGATAAACATTTTATAGCTGTTTCTCTAAAGATTGCTGCATAGTAAACAAGATAGACAGATAAAAAATTCCTGCCCAAGGCAGTATTCTATTCGTAAAAAGTTCTTTCATTGATTCTCCCCAATTCAATTTACAAAAATTCGACACTTTGAATGGAGAATCTTAAAAAAAATTAAAGAAATACAAGAGTAAATAAGTTTCATGGGCGAGCAAGGCAATGACATGGAAGTAATTTTGACATGGGATAGTTGCCTTGCTCTGATAAAGTTTTTCCAAAAAATAAATTGATCATACAGCAAATTTTAGGGAGAATGGCCAGTTACAGCTAGTGTGTTGTCCTTTTGTGTAATATAAGAAAAAGGTTTTTCAGTTTTTCTGTATTATACAAAAAATGGAGAAATTCGAGAAAACAATTGAGGTAGTGGAAAAAAAATGATACGATAAAGATAAATCAAATATCTTTACAATTATTGCGTCGGAAGAACCGCCAATATCCTTTAAGGGATATTGGCTTTTTTATGATTAAGAGGGATATCTAGTGTTGCATAGATAAGTTAAAATGAAAGGGGTCTTTATTGGTGGTCGCACCTCAAAGAGTAATACGTTTTTTATTAGGAGTTCCATCTACCTTTAAGGTGATAGGATTTCTGGTGGGGATTCCTCAAGTTAATATTTTGACGGGGGAACAAAGTCTATCTTTAAGTTGCCGAATAGGAAACAAAGATAAACCTGTCGATATTTCTCCATTCCTGGAGCATGTAAAAGTCGTTCATTAAAAAGTGACACCGAAGGAGAGTTTTCCGTTGATGTATATGTATTTTCGACGAGTAGGAGGAAGCGTCATTTTTCTTACGACCCATTTTGCTTTGCAGCAACTCCAACTTAATTTTGTGGGATTTGCTATGATGTGTATGATCTCAGGAGGATATATCTCACATATTTTGACTTCTCGAATAAATTACACGAGAGCAAATCAATTGGGGCTAAGGCATTTCAAGGAATTTAAACATGCTCAGAAAATCGAGAACTATGTGTATTCTTTGATGGAAACTCTTATTGTTGCATCACTTGTAAACCTGAACTACTTTGTAGAAAACTCATTTGTTTCTAATATGATGTTTTCGCTGGGAGCTGGTTATTTATTGGTTTCTCACTTCATTCGAAATAAAGAAGAATATCGATTTTATCAAGTATAAGGATGCACCTTATCAAAAACTAAATTTGAAAAATTAAAAACATAGGGCTGTTTGACATATAACACATAACTAAATATGTCAAGCAGCCTTTCGTTGCTCTTAAATGATCACGCCCTATTCTTGAATAAACACATGGCTTATATTTACCGGCAACAGACTTTGCAGCACAAACACGGTTCTTTTTAAATGATGACTTTCCATCAACAAATGCTAGATAATTATAAAACAGTTTTATCAGAGGATATTCCAGCAAACTAAAAAACAAAAAGTGTAGAGGAAAGATATTTCCCTACACTTTCTTAAGTTTAATATAATCCTTCATCGACTACTTTCTTACCTACATACTCAATTGCCCGCTCCATATATCGCATAAATCCATCTACGGTTTCTGGATTCTCAATCTGTTTAGCGTAATCCACACCAAACAAAGGACAGTTAAATTGTTCCGGGAAAGAATAAGCTACTTACGGCGAAAGCTACCAATATCGGTGCATTAGGGTATTTCATTTTGCTTGCAGACTTAATCCCTGACATAATGGTTGGAGTAGGATATACCGACGATCTCGGATCTTTAGGAATTGCCTTATTACAAGTGGCTATTTATATCGATGAAGATATTAAAAAGAAAGCAAAAGAAAAGCTAAAAGATTGGTTCGGAGAAAGCGTAGATACATCAGATATCGATGCGAAAATTGGTTAAATTAAGAAGTAGATTTTTAATTACAAGACTGGCTCTCACAAATTTTTAATTTCCTCAAATCACATTTTTCTTTGTATCATTTTCAGTAAAAAGCAGGTTCATAGGATATTTTTGATTAAACTTTATTTAAAACCAATAATTATGAAAGCCCATCTCTAGATAGAATCCAAAGATGGGTTTTTTGTGTTACGATATTTGAATCATCTTTTATATTCCGCAATAGCTTGTTTTCTCCGCTTACCCAGTTGTTCAGCTGCTTCTGCTGCCTTTTGTTCTTCTGGGTTAGAATACAATGCTGCTGTAGTCGTAGAAGAATGTCCCAACTGTCTCATTAGCAGGTGGATATCACCCGTTTCTTCCATTAAATTTGTTGCATAGGTATGTCTTAATTTATGTGGTGACATAGCTTTATTGGTTTTATAGGCTTTTGTATATTTCTTTACAATGGTCTCAATTGAACGATTGGAAAGGGGAGTAGGGACGTTATTGGTTTTTGTTACAAATACATACTCATTATCTTCATTGGAAGCATTATACCTCTGAGGCCGTACCTCTAAATACTTCTTCACATCAAGCATGGACTCTGGAATTACCGAGATAGTATCTTTTTTTCCACCTTTTCTAATGACAGTAATACGATTTTTTTCAAAATCCAAATCCTTTAATCTTAAGTTAGCCAGCTCATTTACTCGAATCCCACTTCCCAAGAATAGGGACAAGATCGCAACATCTCTTTCACGATCTCTTTTAAAGTAGATCCTTTTTCGAGAGTTCTTTGGCAGCTCGTTTTCATATTCATTTTGGACCCAATATAAGAAATAAGTATCTTCGTTGTTTTGGAAGATTTGTGTTGAAATTTTGGATGCACGAGCTCCTAATGTTTCCTTTACTTTGTTTACTTCTATTTTTAACATGACATTCCGGTAAAAGTAAGGCTCACCATTTTCATTTTCAGTCTGAGTCGTCAGATATTTAAAGAGGGAGCGGAGAGCGGATATTTTCCTGTTTACTGATACTTTCTCAGGTTTCTTTGTCTCATCTTTCGTTACTTTTATCTCGCGTCTTTGAAGGTACTTTACAAATTTCTTTGCTTGTTCTAATTTTAAGTTTTCCAGTACAGAGTAAGGGATATCTTTTATCTCCTGGCAATTAGCAATTTTTTGATCGATGAGCCATTCAAAAAAAATTTTAAAATCGTGTACATAGTTAAGAAGGGTGGAGGGAGAGCGGCTATCAAGCTTATCATCCACATATTCTGCAACATAGTGAGGCATGTCTTTGACCATTTCCATTAATTTTTTTTCGTGGATCTTATGTTGTCTTGATTCGGCCATTTTTTTCACTCCTAATACTTTTGTCGAAATTTGTCGATTTTGCGTAAAAATCAATTTTTACGCAAAGTTTACCATAATAATATTATTGTTAACTTGTTTTGGTCAGTTAAAAGGGTAGCGTTTCAACTGTGTCAAAATCGGAATTTTCCAGTTTGTTTATGGACTCTAGTAAGGGTTTAACATCATTGAAAGTATGTACCTTTTCAATAACTAAATCTTTGTTTTTCCTAAAGTTAATAAGACAAAGATTAAAACCATCGCTACGAGTGCTGTTATATACAATTCCGTTGAACTTGTTAGCCATTACACATTGAGCGATGAAATTTGGAAAAATATATTCATATCTTAGTAGCAATCCCTTATTAAAGGAGGGGATCGAACTGAAAATCTCAATATCTAAATCTCTTACATCCCAAACTTTTAGATCTTCTAATAATAAAAATTCTGCAATATCTATAGATTCATTATCTCCTAGTGGAACTTCTTTAATGACTACATTCATATTACTTGCAAGATAAAGTGATGATATTCCGGGAGGATTATACCTACCTTGTACAGGAAAGCCCTGGGGTGGATTCCATAGTTCATCAGAAATAAATGGAGCTATACGCTCTATGTTATTTCTTTTCCTACCGCGCAAATATCGCTCTCCGGATTTTAATGTTGTAATGCCAGGTAACTTCTTTTCTTTAATCTTGTTAAAAATCTTTTTTCCAACTGGGTGATTTAAACCTAACATTGGGTTTTGTAGTAGATAATTTATAAATTCTTCACCTTTGCTTTCGGTAATTTCAAAAGTAGTAACTACTAATTCTATGGTATCTTGATACCATGCATCTACTTCATCTGTAGTCACGTATGGCTGATCACTCTCTAAGGGAGTATGGCAATTAGAACAATAAATATTAGAATATACTTCTGATTTAATGTCCTCTGGTATATCATACCCTTCAACTAACTCATAAACAGTTTTTAAATCGAACGGATCACCATGTTTTTGGGTAAATATAATGATATCATCGTTGCACCATTGACATTCTCCAATTTCTGATTCACATAATTCCGTGGCAATTAGTTTTCCGATAGAAGTAGTAAATGCATCTATGTCTTTTATTACATAAGTTCCTAGATTTATTTTGATACCACAATTATCACAGTATTCTAAAGAATCATATTCATAACCCCGAACAGTTTCTGGTATAGTATATATTTCCCATTGTTCTAGAAGGTCGAAAACATCTCTGTATTCATTGCAATTAGAACAATACATTTCCATTCAATACCCCCACTATTAAATAACTCAATTGATTTTGGTATCCCGCGTCAAAGTTTTTTTAGTTCTTTTATTGTTAGGATGTCTCTCAGGAGGGGCAATTTTTTTTATTTTTCCTTAACCTGATAAAGAATGTGCTTCAGCTGCTACCATTTATTTTAGTGGATAGCATACCCATAAATCTTTGACTTTTCCTTTAATTAAGGCAGTTTGAATGGCTGCAGTTGGCGTATTTGCACAAAAACAGCTTTGTTAATCTTCGTCGTTATCTTTATTTTCAAATATTGTTAATTCATATCTCCAATGAACTTAAAAAAATCATTAATCAAAAAAATTAATAATCTGATCCATATTTACCTCCGGTTTACAATTGAGGGATTGATTAATTCTTTTATATTTATGGTTATTTTTCATTTGGTTTTTCTTTACTTTCTTTTTCAATTTTTTCATTTCTAAGGCCAATTGTAGAAAGAGCAATACCTAATGAGACAAATGTTAAATAATCAGTATTTAAGTCGTCCAAATAGGATACAAAGGATGGGTGTTTAATCATAAGAATTGCAATAATAGATATGGAACCGAGGATAAATATAAGCGTTTTAATCGTTTCTTTAGATTGCTTTTTAAAATCGGTTGTATCAATCAAATCTGAAAAGGTAAATAAAATTGCTGCTATTGCTACTGAAAGAATAAAAGGTTTGTGTATGTAGTGATGATCCCATAATTGTAATGCATAAGTAACTACGGTGAACAATAAAAGAAGGAATCCGAATATAACAAACTTATTCCCATTTTTTAAAAGGGAATTGAACATATCAATACCAAAGAATAGTAAGGTAGTAACTACAATAATTGACAAATAGAAGGATGCTTCTGGGTGTGATGTTTTGAATGCGATAAAACTAATTAAACAGCCTGCTAAAATAAAGATTACTAAACGCAAAATAATTTTTTTCATTCTTTACTCCTTTTATATTTTTATTTTTTTAACACTTTTCGTTTTCTAACAAATTATAAGTGAAATTAGAAAATGATGGTGTTAGCTTTATATGAAACTTTTAAACCATCAATTTCCATTTGTAAGTATTGGATATATAGTTATATTATACCAAACATACATTCTAGCTGTCTATTCATATATTCGTAAAATTGATATTTTACGCATAATTGAATTTTTAAAGATTTCGACTCCCCTTGTTCTTAAACAACTTAGTAGAAACATGTACAATTCAATAGTGACATGGGACAACTAGTAGTGACCTAGACAACTCAAACCTGATTTAAAAAACCTGATGAGTATCAAGTTTTTTAAATCAAGTTTGTACATTAGCTGAATCTGATTTAAGAACGTAGCGGCGGTTTAGGACACTAAAAGAAAGTCCTAGAATGCGGCTTCTTCCGTACTTAATTACGTTTCCCGATAGTTAAGCAGGGAAATGAAGAAACTTGGCACACTCCTTGCTTTTGTCCCAATAGAATGACTCACTTTGACATGAAATTATCTTTGGGAACATACTTGAAATCAATAATCTTTACATGGGCTTTTATTTTTTCATAATCAAGGACTACAATATTGTATCCTTTATTAAATCGAACACTGGGGTAACGTATAGCTTCGAAACCTACAGACTTTGCTACATCAGCGACAAACCGAGTGAATACATAATGTGGTTTATACCACCCCTCGCCTTCATCTGGTGAACTCAGCAATGATGAATACTGAATTGCCTGAACGATGTTATTGTCTTGTAAATCCTTATCCATTAAGTCCAATATCTTCATTTTCTCCGGGACGTCGACTTTTGCGAGCATAATCCCCTCTTCGGGTGACCTCGTTTCATAGTAACATGTTAATTCATCTTCAGCTAAATAGAGTACCTGCCTACCTGCATGGTTGTATCTACCTTCCTTTATAATCTTCTTTTCTGGAGCTAAGAAGTCTTCATTGACATAAGAATAATTTCTTTTGTACATTCTTGCTCTAAAAAGAGGTTTGGGCAGATTCGAAGGTGTCATTGTTTTTGAAAAAGCTTCGATTTCATTATAGACTTGCTGAGCGAATGGATGACTTAACAATAAAAATGGGGTTCTCTCTGCAATGGAAGCAATTTCATTTACATTATTTTCAAAATTATCTGGGACATCAAAGCTCATATCATACGGCCAAATATGACCAGAAATAAATTCATTACAGTTTGGACATTTCATATGCTTAGATAATTTGGTAAACTCCTCTTTTGTGAATAACTCTCTTACACGACCGCCTTCATAAAATGTGTCAAGAGGTATAGAATTAGTTTGAAAATCCATATCCCTGCTATAAATACCTGGCCACTTTTTTATAAAAGCATCTACACAACTATCGCAATAAAACGTACTGACATTGAACCATGAATCCAAATCGTGATAAAAAAGCTCACTCAACGCGTCGAGCAGGTTTTCTTTAGTTAATCCTTTTTTCCAGTCGCCCAACATGTTATTCCCCCTTTTTGTTGTTTTCTTAGCATGCAAATGTACTCTGACTTCAAGTGACATTGCTTTTAAGCCGTTAACTACCCTTTCTTCGTTAGCACATTATTTAAATTCCAAAAGTTCTACGATGCTAAGAGTCTAAAACTTTATTTTTCGGTCTAGTACTGGCTTGAATCCTCAAAACCTTCTACTTTTTAGTTTCAAACTAGGGTTCGAAAAATATAATTTTTACGAATAGTTAAATATAGGACCTGAGAAAATTATTTCTGGATCATAATCTTTAATATTTTTCCTAGGAGAGCTCTTTATATTTTCTTTTAATATCTCTATGAGTGCATAGTAATTATCTTCAATAGCCATAAATAAATCACCTAAACTCTTAAAATTATGTTGCGTTAATCTTTGTACTAATTCAGAAATAGTAGAGCGGATGTAGAAATGTAGGTGTTCAACTAATAAATCAATGTCTTTTTCAACATGAGCAGCATGAACTAAATTGTTTCTTACTCTATATAGTCTTTGAATATGCATAGAAATAGTATTATAATGACCTGTCATTAACTTATATAATGATTCGCTATTTTCAAGATCATTTTTTAATTCAATACAACGTTGTCTTAGTAAAACATAATTGTCTATTTTATTTATAAGTTGCTGATACTCATTTTCATCCTTTAATATGTTAAATAAGTTTCTAATATCTTTTTCTTCAGGTCTCTCTGTATTAAGAGGTTTATTATTAAATGTAGGTAATACACCTACACGATTGCAATCATATAAAAAGTTTTTAAGTAATCTTTGAACAAACATACTGCACATAACAGACGGTACTATTTTTTTTATGTGCTCAATATTTGACTCATGATGACCAGTTACTAAAATTGATTCCAATGCACTCCATAGGCTTGAAAAAGTTATTTCATTTGATGAGGCATTTACAGAAACAGCATATTGTCTATAAAAATTTTGTAATCTTTTACGGTCATCCTTATTTATTAATTCATTTTTAATTGTTCGAGAGGTTGTTAAAATATCTTCTTCACTTGGTTCGTAATATAAAGTATTACCATTTACTAATGAAAAAGGAACTAATTTATCTTCGTTAGGAAAAATTATAAGCACTGCATTTTGAAAACTGACATTAATACCATAAAAGGAAAGTACTGACTGTTTAAGTGAAAGGTTATGTTTACAATCATTTACAGCGGTATACATATCCTCATGAAATGCTTCAGCTTTTTCTTCAATATAGAAACCTGTTTCCTTAATATGATTTGGACCAATCTTATTAAAAGATTGTAATATTTCCAAACCCGTAATAATACGAATACCTGCTGATTCAATTTTTTTAATAAGTTCATCGTTATCAATACGTACTTCAAAATAACAGTGGTATAAACCTTTATCGGATTTAATTAACTTTGAAAAGTTATCCCATTTAGATTCAAAATTGTTACCATCGTTTGTTAAAAAAATTATCTTTCCTAGTCTATGTAAGCTCCTAGAAGACCAACCTGTATTTATAAGTTGTGTAGCTAAAATTTCTGTAAGGGGCTCAATAACATTAATGTTATTATCCATTATCGATTGATAAAGGTCCCTAATTATGTTATCAAGATACGAGTAAGAAATAATTTCTAATGCGTAATTTACTCTGTACTCTAACTTTAATAATTCGTTCTTTTCTGATATATTGGGCTTTAATCCACTAGAGAGACTTCCTAGAAGGTCTTTATAATGTTTTTTAATAACAACATCCCTTTCAAGAAGTTTTTTTGTTTCTAATATCAAATCCTTTAAATTTGATATAGAAATAATTTCTAGCTTTATGTTATTAATTACATCTTTAATCTCTAACAATATTGAATGGATGTTCCTTAATTTATATTGATACGAGTTAATCGTTTTATAGAAAAGAAGCTCTCTCCATTTTTGGATAAATAAACATTGAGCCTCAGATTCGAACTGATAATTTTTTTTTAAAATAGAATCATTTAATTTTGCTTCCACCGAGGACACCACCAGCTATTGATTTCTTATAGGATATTTGATATTATTTGCTTATAATAATATAAAACGTTAGAAAAAGTCCTGGTGATAGAGCAAATGCCTACCCAGGGCTTTTTCTAAATTATACCAAAATCTTTGTTTGATTACATTATATGTTATTTGTTAAATAAGAATTTAACGCAAACTAGGAGTGCGGTGAAAAGGGATTCTCTTCTCCAATTGGCACAATACCCTCTTAACACCCATAATTTCAATAAGTCAGTGCCTTTTAAGTGCCTTATTCCCATGATTACATATTACAAATAAATTGAGGGCTATTTGCACACAATTTGCAACAAAAATTAAAGCATGGCTTACCCCTTATTAAAAAGAATAAAAGTCACCATGCTTTTTATTTTAATCCATATTTTCAAGGTCAGAATGGTACTCACATAAAGCGAAATCTTCTTCCTCGTCAAAGAATCCTTCCCAGTCAGGATCAAATATTGTTTCACAAACCACACATTGGGCTATTCGATGTTTGTGACCACAAAATACACATTCACCATACGGACCTAATTCTTCATCCAAAGAAATCCCTTCTCTATTACATTCATGACACGACCATTCAGCAACAACTGGCGTTCCTCCATCTTTGATTGATCGAAAATTCATCCATGCTATTTCTGATTCTATAGCCGCATATATACGTTCCTGAAGAACTTCTCCGTAATCCAAACCGATTATCTTTTGATGATAAAATTTAAATTCATAATCATCTAGTAAATCTGCAATATCCTCATCTAATTCGTTATCCAAAAATCTTGCTATGTAATGCAAAAGAAAGACAATATTTTTTTCACTGTCTTCTCCAAATGAAAAGGAAGAGTGGGTTGCAGAGTTTCTTAGAATTTTTAAGATTTCATACGCTTTAAGTTCATCGTCTGAAATCTCGTCAACGTCATTTTTAATCAATTTATAGGCCTTGTCGGCACGAATAGTTTGTCGATAACCTAAACCAAACCGATCCATTTTGTCCGTTTCGTATATTGAATTATCCCCTTTTGTACGCCTTACTTTCTCAAGTATAAAAAGATCAATAGCATTAACTAAATTCATAATTGCTTGTTTAATATCAGAAATCGATTCTTGCTCTTCGTACTCTATATAATGGGCTAACCCATGTTTTAAAGAATCAATTGCATTATTATAAAGATCGAGCTCTTCAACTGTAGACATTATTCCACTTCCTTTTATTCCGATATAAAAAGAGCTAAAAAGATGTCCACCCTAAAACTCTCCCTAACAAAATCAATATTATGTAATGAATTAAAATAAATTTATACTCTTGAATGAAATCCGTTCATTTGATACATATCAGCCGCTCTTTGTCTTGCTCTACTGTGCACCATGAATAAATTACCGCTATTAATACAATCTGTTGCCCTATATATAATTGCTTCTTTACTTTTATGACTTAAAGCAGTGTAAGGAAACTTGTTTTCTATCTCAGTTTCAAATTTCACTTTATCCTCTACAGAAATTTGGTCATTCCATATAATAAATAAAAACAGCGCATTCCCTACTCTTAATAAGTAAGACACTTCATTAGAAAGATTATACATTTTTAACGGCGGTTGAAGAAAAGCGCTGGTAATTAATCTAGGATTCATAATAACTTCAAATGGTTTATCAGGAAACATTCCTGCTAATGGTACAAGATCTACAAAAAATCCTAAAAATAATGAGAACTCAGATGTGAATTCCGACTTCAAACCAACCATATACTTTGAATTTTTCTCAAACCATGGATGAGCTGACTTCTTATATTGACGAGTTGAATTATAAATAATTTTCATAACCCATTTTGCAAGAGAAAAATAATCATAACTTACGTGAAGTTCTTGATTAGGATTCAAATCAGATAAAAAATATTCCTTAATAAAACCTGATCCTACTGTATCTAATTTGCTAAGACGATCATTATTACAGGTCACACATACATCTCTGACAACATGATTATCTGTACTTAATGGAATAACTTTTTCTTCCCCAAAATAAACATATTCCGCCTCTGGAAACAATGTAATTAATGATTCAGGAAATACATGTTCCCTTGATAGTTGTTTTTGCTCTTGACAATACGCACAAACACGCATGATAAATACATCCCCCGACACAATAATTAGACCGTTATATCAGCTAAACAATTAAATATGTACAGCTATTACTTATTAAAAAGATGTCCATAAATACCGACAACCCTAGAAGCCATAAAAATAATCTTGTATAAATATCCATTCAAAAAAAGAAGACAGGCTAACGCCCATAATTTTTTGATTTTTAAACCTCCCCGATACTCATACGTATTTTTGCTCCTTTATATTCCCAATGACTCATATTTTTTCCTCATATGAAATTATAACAATTAAATCAGTAAGCTTCTTGCAAAAATTGATCTGCTATCTAAATTAAACTCTCTAATTTTCAACTGGAAGAAAAACAATTAGGTAGTATCTTTATCGAGAAAATAAATAAGAAACAGACTATCGTGGAGGATGCCCTGCAATCTGTTTCCATAGAAGTAGATACCCGTTCTCTTTCCTTCTATGATGAGTTCTCGAAAGGAGAATTATCGTGAAAGAACAGATAAACAAACTTAAGGAAAAACGACTTAAAAAATAAACCAGAAGGAATTCTAACGAACCTTCTGGGGGAATTTTAAACCGGCGATTTTGAAGAAATTATTATCAATCTTGACACTCC
The DNA here is from genome assembly GCF_028888695.1 of Bacillus methanolicus. Classification (NCBI taxonomy): domain Bacteria; kingdom Bacillati; phylum Bacillota; class Bacilli; order Caryophanales; family Bacillaceae; genus Bacillus; species Bacillus methanolicus. Next base: position 123,900 of record NZ_PNFF01000003.1, read on the forward strand.
CTTTTTTCAAACAATTTTCTTTTGGTAATTGTTTTACATCTATAAACAAACCATATTTCCTTTAGTTTTAGTCTCTAATTACTACTGTCAAAAAGCTAATGACACCTATGAGAAAAATTCCAATAAACCAAACGTTTCTTAGTTTTTGAAGCCAATCCGTATTATTCAAAATATCACCTTTAAGCTGTTGCAATATCTTTTATAACAACATAATTCGAATGATTTACAACAGTTCTATTGTTTTCATAACCCAATTCTTTGGCAGTATCTTTTGATATTTCGATTATCACACTATTATCTCTTACCATTTCAACAATACCTAAAATTAATTAATTATTCTATTAATACGACCGTTGAATTTCTCTTTCCAGTAACCCTTAGACATGTCTTCTATAGCCACACCCGTTGAACTTTGAGCTCCGATAAATTTACCTTCTCCTAAATATATCCCTACATGCCCATCTTTCTTATACGTATCAAAGAAAACAAGATCTCCCGGCTGTATCTCCCTTTCATTTACAGGAGTCCCTAGATTTTTTAAAGTATCCGTACTAACAGAGGTTAATTCCCCTAAGCTTATTCCTACTTGTGCAAATACCCAATGGACAAAACTAGAGCAGTCAAACCTTCCTTGCTTAATATCGTTTTGATTTCTACCGCCACCAAAAACATATACAGAGTTATTTATCCATCGATTTCCTATGGTAGTAACAGTATTCTCAATTCCTGCAACTAGATGAATTTCTCCATTAGCTCTTACGATTGTGTTTTTTTTGTACATCTCTGCATGAGCAATCACTTTATTTACATACCAATCCGCATGATTATAATGCCAAATAGCTTTTCTTATGTCATTAGAAAAACCATTATTAGAAAGGTACTTTGCTGCAGCAGCTACACTATCTGCAATGCTCCATGGGCTTGCAATACCGTCATTATCGGCATCCACCCCATACCCACCGCCATTTTTGATTATATCTAAGTTTGTAATATCTAAATCTGCAGAAACCAATCCACCAGTCGTTTCATATCTACTTCCTACCCATGTACTCGGCATAAACTGCATATGTCCTACGGCTCCGACAGAAGAAACCATCGTAGGGTTTGTAGAAAATGAAGTTTCAATTCCATGGATTGCTGCTAAATAATACCAAGGGACTCCATATTTCTGTTCAGCATAGAGGTAATACTTCATAAATTGTTGAGGAACTTGTCCTGGAATAATATCTATATCACCAAAATAGCTTGAAGAATAGTGCTGTAAATCTAATGATTTTCCTTCCATTCTTGCCTTTTCTAGCTCAATAGCTTTTTCAATTGCAGATTTTTGCTTAATTAGAGTTTTACTTTCTTGTAATAAATGTTCTTTTTTATTCTTATTACTTTCCTCTTTACGATCTAATTCTTCTACAAGAATTGTTTTTTCATTTATTTGTTCCTTCAAAAGCTCAGATATTCCAATTAGCTCAATTTTTAATGAATTGATATGGTTTATTTTTTCTTGAAGCTTACCTTCCTTAATAAGTAATCTACTTAACTTATCGGCATTTACAAGAAACTGTTTTTTCATTTCAGAAACGGAAAGACTATGTGAAGATTCAAAGGGAACTCTTGAATAAGGAGACCCGTTCAATGTTTCAGAGAGAGTAAGTTTATTTAAGACCACTTGTTCTTTGAATTTATCTATTTCTATTTGTAAATTTTGGATCTCTTTTTCTAAAGTTATGATCTGTTCCTCTGTCTCTTTTAGTTTTTTTTCATTATCAAAAATAGCCTTTTGTACTTTATTTATTTGTCCTTTTAGAATCGTTTTTTCATTTTGTAGAAGATTGATTTCATTATCCATTTTACTAATTTGCAATTCAATTCTTTCTAACTGATCACCTATACGATCATTTGCTTCATTTGATTCCGCTTTTACATTTGGTATTCCTACTAAGCTACTGATACCAACCGCGAAGGCAAACGACATCTTTGCTAACTTATTCATAATCTCCTCCTTTTCCTAGAAAGCAAAAAACCCCAAGTAAACGTAGGATCACTACGTTTACTTGGGGCTGTCCCATTAGTTAAATTAAGTTAGTGCTATTTTAACATATAGGATATGAAGATACAATATTTTCCTCATCTTTTAAGAAGGCCCCCCTGAAGCTCCACGAAAAGCTCCAGCAGGAATTTCCCATTTATCCATGATTAAATCATTTTTATTAAAGTTTCTTGATAGAGCCAATTCTACCCACTTACTCAATCGATGGTCTTTATGTAATGTTCTCCACCCCGTCTACAGATTGATGCCAAAGTTCAATTTTCTTAGAAGGAACTCCCAGGTCTAATAAATAAAACAAACATGCCATACTATCTTTACCAGCACTTGCGGAAATGATAATGTGGTCGTAATCGTCTAATGGAAAGAGTTCAACTTTCTTTGAATTCTCAACCTTATTTTCAATTTTTAATTCAAATTCAAATAAAGATAATTGACGCATAGTCTTCTCCTCTATTTTTTGTTTTGTGTATGAGATTCATCGATTCACTGGATTGTTACGATGAAAGGTTAATAAAGAGGGATTTTAATTCCTCAAAACCCTCTTCTATAAGCCATGGTTCATAAATAAAAAAGGCAAAGAAAAACTTTTCTTTGCCCTCACTTTATGAATAGTTTTGCTTAAGACTGCACTACAGCCAACTGCAGCAATCTCTCTTAAAGTTTTTTAATGATACCCCTCAGTATTCTTCATTAAGGAACTTTTCCATGTCTTTCTTTGTTGCTTCACAAAGGAAGGAGTAATAACCATTTCCAATGTTATGTGCTACAATCTTTAAATCTGGCTTAACTTCAAAGATAAAACCACGGTAGAAAGCGCCTGTTTTTGCATATTCAGGAAAGTAATCATAGACATGACCTAAACAAGTATATTCCTGCAGATCTAATTGCTTTTGTTTAAATGCCGATAAATCGTATTTATTAGAGTTTTTCTTAGTATTCTTAATTTTGAAAGTAAACCCAACGGCAGATGCAAACTCTTCTAATTCGTTTGTCGGAAAATTAAGGTCTTTAAATGTTGCAAACAAGGTTGTAAAGAAAAAATTTGCAGTCATTATCCATACCTCACAACTAGCATAAAGAGAGCTATCGGATTCTTGGAATTCGTTATCTACGATAACATGATTTACTCCCTTTGCTTTTGCATACCTACTTATAATCTGACATAACATATCCCCATAACTTTGAGGATTTCCTTTATACCTTACCCTTCCGAAAGGTAATCGGTTAAAAACTTCCATAAGCGAAGGGTCTTCAACCCAAATCGTACAATCTTCACTGACATAAAGAGAATGTTGAATTTCAGCAACATATTTTTCTAAATTGGTCGCCATTTCTTTATTGTCTTTTCTTAATTCCTCTAAGCCTTTTTGATTTAATTTGATCATGTTAATTCTCCTCATAACGGTTTTTTGTAAATTCAAATTTTCTAGTAGCTTTATCTGATTTAACCAATTATGCAATCTGAGTATTTTAGCTTGGCCTTCTGCTTCAAGTTTTGTTTCATTCACTAAATCATCGGTTATATCAGCCAGCACTTTTGCATAACGAACACTCTAGCTTTTCTTTATTCAAAAGCATCACCTCACCACCTTTCCGCAAAACAAAAAAGCAGTCTTTGGAAGTTCTGATTTAGACACAAGGGTTGTGTCAAAAATCAGCCCAAAGACTGCTAATGTTTGCTAAGTCTTCTATAAAATATTGCCAAAAAAATAAAAAATCAAAAAGGTATTACGTGTAAATTATAACAACTTTTTCAAACATGTACAATGTGTCTTGGAAAAATAAAAAGCTACATAAAAGGCAGCTTTTTATCGTAAAATATGTTGTTTTTTCACCCTAAACCTGGAATAGGTATAGTTTTTATTCTTTCAACAGCAGAAGCTTGTTCCTTTTTTCCGTTCATTATAGAATAATACCGTTCTTTTGCTGTTTTAAAAATTTCATCGATCTCTGCCTTAATTAAAGCGGCTTCTTTTTTGTTATGTGCTTCAAGAAGTTCCATTTTCAATTCTTGAACTCTGCTATCCTCTTCTGGTGTTAAGATATCTTTGAGACGCATAGGTTACTCCCCTTTCTTTTGTAATTCCTAAGAATTGTCTCCGACTCTTGTTAAGATTATTATACCATATTTTACCCTATGCCAAATAATATGTAAGTAGGAACAAAACTAATTATTTTTGTTCCTGCTGTTCTTCAGGCGCTGGCAACACGGAATTTTCGGTAGTCATGACTTGTTTTAAAAGATCTAGGTTGTTTCGTTGATTAGAGGATTCCAATTTCGCAATTGCTCCTTCACCAGCATATCCTCCCAAAATGGCAGTCAAAATGACTCTTTCCATCCCAGTAGGATCAGCAACAATGACAACCGCTAAAGCTGCCATAGCACCAAAAGCCATGTCCAACAAGAAACCTGGATAGAAAGTTCGTTTCGTATTTCGAGGCTTCCTTATGGTTTTATTTCGCTTCCCATGGGTTAGAAGCCCCATGAAAGCACCAATGCCAATTGCTACTATCAATTTTGTTAACATTTGTACATCACCCTTTCGTTTTAAAATAGCCTTAAAAGGCAATAAAAAAGCGACCTTTGTGGGTGACAGAATAAATTACCACAAAAAACATGGTAAAATATTCAGTCAGCCCAAAGGCCGCATAATAGTTTAATAAAAACCTGCTAATCCTAATTGGATTGCATAAAAATTAAAAAATAAAAAAACATTATAGTAAAAGTCTACTATATATTAACAATCAATACAAGATTTTCATGTTATAGTAATTAAATAATTTAAGAGCGTTTTAGCTAGTTTTTCCTTACTATTTTCATTTTGCGTTAATGAATCATACAGACCATTTCTACCATAATTGTCAACTATGGCAAACAGAATTTTTTTCATTTCTTTATTAAATGTATCCAGGTCTTCATTACACATATAATTTAGGTCAATTTGAAAAATTAAAGTAGTAATTGCTTTTATTATTAACTGGATCTCATCCTCAGCATAACCAAATATATTAATGTTTAATTCCTCTTCGTTATTATCAAAAACTTTTAAATCGATCCCTAATTTTATCAGATTAAAACTCCTCTCTATAATCGCTACAATCTTAATAATTAAACAAAACAAGTAACAAGAATTTGTTCTTTTTCATCGTTTAAACTATTTAGAATTTATTTTTTACTTTGAAACAGCATCCATATTAAAGCCATTTAAGCTATCTGTATATCCTGGAATGCTCCAGATATATAGACCGGATTCCTTTGCAATAGATTCCGCTTCTTTATATAGGTCAATATATTTGTAATTATCATAAAGATAAGCTACTTGAGCCAAACCTTCCCTAATTAATAAATACTGAAGGCTCTTTCCCCCTATAAAAGCATGAATTAAGTTTCGACCGTATTTATCTGTTAGGTCGGTTTTTGGATCACTTTCAATCTCAATTTCTCGGCCTAATACAAGGTCACTTAAAAAGTCCGTGCCCTCTTCCCGTAAATTTGCTTTTCTTTTGTGTTTTCGGGAGTGTTAATCCCTATCAATCTGGTCGTTTTTTCTACTCCATCTTCTAAGAAGACAAACGTATCACCGTCTATGACCCTAACCACCCTGACCTTTTTTCTATCTGCTGATTGTTTAAAATTTGGAGTTACAGCTACCGTTTGGCTTTGCTCTTCAGAAGGATTTACACTATTTTGTAGGAAAGGTTGTTCTGAGAAAGCCTCGTTCTGTTGGTTAGGTTCATATTTTGGTATTTTTTTATAAGTAATGGTGTTCTTGTAGGGAACAGGCTGTTAGCAGAAGTAGGGATATTAAAAATAAAATAATTTTGTATTTTTTAATACTAATCACTCTTCAGTAAAAACAATTGGTTTTTTTGAGACTTTTGCTATATATTTTAAGCACTCTTCGATAGGATAGCGAACAAGGTTGTGCTTTTGAGCGTATTTAACTCCGTATTTTGTTTCCAGCAGTTTAACTAGTTCTTTAACAGAAAGTTCTCCTCTATGAACCTTATTAAAATACTTCAATACAATAGCTTTCCATAACCGTCCTGGCGTGATGATATAAACTTCACCTTGTACTTGATGGTTCAAGATTTTTTCAACCTGTTTACGCCTTTTTTCTTTATCAATTATTTCATCATACATGTTTATCTCCTCCTAAAATGCAAAAAAGGACCACAAAACAGCCATATAAAAATGACTGTCTTGGGTCCTTCCCATTAATTATTTACTTTTCTTTATTTTACCATTATTCTTTAATAAGAATCAATTTCACATATATGACTGTCTAAATCCCATTGGCCAGAGAGGTTCTGATTTCAAAAATATCTAACTGATTCATATTATCAATCCTCAAAAAATCCGTATTTTTCCTTTAATATTTTAAGTACTAAATCTTCCATATTAATATTTAATTTGTCAGCATCTTCTTTAATCAATTTCTTTAATTGTGATGGTGCTGCTATAGTAATAATTTCAAGATCGCTGTCAATGTATATCCCATCGAGGCGTTGAGTTACACTTCCTTCTACTAAGGATTTTTCCAATTCTTCAAACACATTATAATTATCTTTAATAAGAATAGGTTTAACTTCTACGATAATACTGAGATCCTCAGCTATGGTTAATTTCATGTTTTTGGGTCCTAGATTCTGATAGAACAATTCGATAATCTGATAAAAAGTATCATTTTCTGTAAAACGAAACTTTGCATAGCCTCTTTTATGAATGTAATCGATATCCGGTATAGGATTAATTGGTTGAAAGCCTTCTAACTTAATAAATTCAACGGGAATTTGTCGATTATCGTATGTTCTTAAAAATGGTTCCCCATCTTCACCAAGCAGGATTCGGTTATTTTTATTTCCCTGTGGATCTATAAATGATTGAAACCATGCAAATCCTGTTTCTTTATTGTAAAATTCTTTCCGCTTTCGCTTTTTCTTACTTTCATAGTTACTTTTAAAACGTTCTATTTCTTCTGGTTCAATAAAATATATATCACGTCCTCTATATGGCTTTTTTTCCGCTCTCAATAGTCCTTTTTGAATATATTGAGAAATGGTCGTATGATGTAGCCCCAACATTTCCGCTGCTTCACCGGTAGTGATTCCAGGTTTAACAAGCTCTTTTTTCAGCATAAGTACATCTTTGGTATAAAAAAGATATGTACCATCAATATGCCAGCTGTCATCATAAACCGGTTTAATTTTACCTTCCTTCACATATTTATGGATGGTTGATGGCTTTACATCAAGTTCACATGCAGCTTCTTTCGTTGTAAGTATTTCCTTGTCTTCTCTGTCCATCATACACACCTAACTTTCTTTTCCATAAACGCTAATATATTTAATGAAATAAATTAAAGTTTTTCCTCTTGCTAAAATTATAATTTTTCTTTAGTTTGTTAAGTGGTTTAACAACCATTTCTTTACCTATTTTAATTTCTACATAAAAATGAGAAGTGCCATTAGGGAAGAGAAAATATTCCTCTCCCCTTTTTAATAAAGTCAAGTTATCTGGACCAATAAATTGTCCTTTAAGCATTAATATCACCTCTTTGTTCTTCTAGCAAAAAGCCTTTATCTTTCGCATATTGAATAAATTCTTCTACAATAGCATCCACTTCTCTTATAGTAGCATTTTTAAGAGCTCTTGTTTGATATACCCGCTTAAGAGTTAGTTTATCATCCCCTATAAGTAATTGAATTTCAACAGTTTGAGTTCTAGTAAACCGTCTTACCTCAATTCTTAATCCTGATTTATGTTTCCATAGGTAATAAGTAGTCACTCTTATATTATATCTTCCAAATCTTATATTTTTATTAAATTTCCAAAACTTTTCTTTCATAAAGCTAGTCCTTTCTTCTAAGTATCGTCGAAAGATTTCTAGCTGTCTCTCTAAAGAAGAAAAAATAATTAAAAATAAAAAGTAACCTCAACCTTATTCTTCTTGGTTTTAAATGAAATTTATATATATGTTCGATTTCCACTTTTTAAAGACATGGGAAAAATTTCTTCTGTAAGATGCAATTAAAAATAATTCCAATTCCCACTATCTTTTTTATGAACGGCTAGTAACTACACCATATCATCCATAGAAAATATTTGGTAAATAGTGTTTTTTCATCACAACCAACCTTTCTTAAAGTTTTTTAATGTTTCGCCCTGGGATTTTAAGTTTCCTCAAACTTTATAAATAAGGTCTATCCTCCTTTCAATAGAAGGGTGTGGTTTACTTTACCTTTATAGAATGAATTTACCATATTCATTATATATTGTATAGTTAAATATAAATATATGTATATATAAAAGTAAATAACTAATATATGATAAATAAAAGTAAGTAGACAAATAACCTATTTTTCTAGTAATCTTATATTTAATATAGGAAATATTAAGCAATACACTTAAATATATAATTGTTTAAAATCTGTATATATATATTTACAAGTTATTAATATTTCTATAAATAAATCTTTTATAAAAAAGATGGTGAAAGCATGATAAATATAGATGAAGTTATAAAAACAAATGAGATTCGTCATATAATTAACAAACAGAATAGTGTTTCTTCATTGACAAATATTATGGTGAATAATTCGTTTCATAAGCGGATGATGGATGTTATCGATCAAAATGGAGAAACTGATTTTTCCTCATTCAATGATTTAGAAATGATTTATTTTTATGTACATCAACAAAAAGACTTAAATGAAAAAAATAATAGAGCGGAGAATACGAAAAAAGAATACATACGCGATCTTCTTATTTTTTATAAGCACCTGTTGGAACACGGGGATATATTAGAACTTCAAATAGGGGAAATATCAGAATATCGATTACTCAAGAAACTAAACCATCGTAATATCAGAAAGTATCAGGAGTGGATTAAGCAGGCCCCTCTCGGCAAAAGCGGAAAACCTTATTCTGTAGCAACGCTTAACAGAAAAACGATAATTTTAAAAGGGTTTTTTACTTTTTTATTCGAAAATAAATATATTAAGGTCCCGCTCCATCAAAAAATGCTAAGTAGTAATGTCCGAATAAATGATCGCCCAAATAAAGAGATGAGCTCCACTGAGGTTATACAATTGCTGGATTATTTCAGAGATCACCCAATCCTTTATGGGTTAATATCAGTACTGGTAACAACCGGAATAAGAATTCAAGAGTTGTGTACGGCGAGAGTTTGTGATTTAGCATATCTAGATGGAGAATATTGGTTAACAGTAATGGGTAAAGGCGGAAAAGAACGTGAAGTATTAATTCACCCCAATGTTCTTGAAGCGATTAAGAGGTTTAGAGAAAGACGGAGACTTGATTTGAAATTAGATCCTAGTAACACATCACCACTTTTTACAACAGCAAAGGGCAAGGCCTACAATTTCAAATATCTTTCTAATTATATAGCTCAGAAGATAAATGAAGCTGATTTAGATTTTATAAAAATAAGGAAGACACGGATAACATGTCATACTTTTCGTCACGCTTATGCGTTAATTTCCGCAGATCAAGGTGCTGATTTACTAAATATCAAGGAATCTCTTGGTCATTCCGATATAAAGACTACAATGATTTATCTGCAAAGAAAATTTGCCAGAAAGAATAATGCTGCCCATACTTGGAAGGGCTCCGATTTATTAAAAAAGATTGGATATTCTAATTAATTGTTGTTAGGGGAGATCGATCTCCCCACGTACTCTGAAAAAGCGGAAGAAATGGCTCCATATGAGAAAGAATTTGACATCATCGGAGGATACACCTTCTATGGAGCATTTGTCACCGCAGCAAAAGAGTTTACTGCCGTGAAATGGATGACAGCGGCAGAAGCAGAAAAACGCTGGGGACTGCCGGATGGTGCGGTACGGAAAGGATGTACATATGGGCGGCTGCGTGAGTATGTAGAAAATGGACTTGCCCGAAAGTTTGGCGGCACTTGGCTAGTCAGTGACATAGCCATGCAGGAAGTGTATGGCGAGAAGAAAAACGATACGATATAATTGAAAATAAAGAATGATGAACGAAAGGGGTAAAGCCAATGCTAGTAGCTTCGGGTGTAGCATTCAATGAAATCTTTCCATCTCTCAAAATCATTGAACTCAAACGGCGATTATCAAAACAAGGTGGAGAGTGTATCTCCGCCTTCTGCTTGTCATTTTTACTTCATACTCTTTTCTGATTTTTCTCTCAAAAAAATAACCCTTCTTTCAAAGGGCCTGCGTCAAGCTGCGTTAAGTAGATGTCAAGTTCAAAAAATATCTATATCCGGGATAGGTGCCTCATCTAGTGCCCGGACTTCTTCCGTAATATCCTTTTCGTTGTTTACGATTACCTTATCAATCCTAGTATCTCGATACCCTGTCTCCCTCTTAATCTTTTGGATCCATTTGTACGCAACCGTAGGAATATCTTCTTCCTTCCGAACTGTGAAGGTTCCAGATTGCATAAGTTTATTTCCTTCGATATCAAAATGAACCTTTAGATGTATTATCATCAAAATACCCCTCTAGTTCTTCATCGATTTTCTTGGCCATTCGATAGACCAAAATGATCTTCTTGACGTCATTTGGTTTCAATCCTTGATTTTGTAAATCCTCAATCAATTTTTGCCATTCGTCTTTCATTATTTTCACATCCAATAATTTTACTTCTGTTTCTCTACTTTAAATATAAAAACGCCCATATCAGGTACCATCATAAACGATACGTGATATTCACCTTTTTATACTTCTTAGCTAGCGACCTCTTTTTGATGAGGGTAATGATTTTCGAGTCTGATCCCATATAGCATATAGGATAGCTTTTTTAGGAATGATTCCTTTAAAAGATAGAGTTTAGCATCTGCCTTACTAATTTCACCCAGCCAAAAAACGAAATCCATAATGGAATGCTTAATATTATCCCGTTGACTAATCCCTTAAAGAAATTCCCGTTATCATGATTCATTATTACCACCTCTCTTAGACTCTCTGAATATTCTACATTTCTTTATTTTTACTGTTAGGCAGGAACTCAATGTATTTGTTAGATTTGATTATCATTTCGCTTGTATTTTTTTCTTGGAAGGTATTTTTACGTAGTCCTCCCCAGGCCAATATATTCTTACCAATCAGTTGTTCGTCTGTATAAGTAAAATGCTTGAAATACTTGTCAAACACAACAAGACTAAAAAGCACATTTCGAACAGGATTAAAATTTATGTAATACACCTTTTCTCTTCTAAAAACCTGTTCAATGGTCCCGTATACAAAATAACTTAATGAATCGATAGCTTGGTCAGCCCATAATAATTCATGTGCTTTATCATGACTAATCACGATTTCAGATATTGGAATCTTTTTCCCTTTCACGCTAATTAAAATTGATGCTAAGATATCAGGTTCATAGGATGTCATAAGCTTTACAATCGCTTTTAAAGATCCAATACTATTTGGTGTTGCATTTTCCTGCTTTACTTTAATTTCATTTGGATCCTTTGTCTTTTTTTCAGATTCTTCCCGCTCAACTTGTTTAGCTTCGTAGTCCGGGTCTATTCTATTTAAATTTAAGCGAATAACGGTTTCTTTTATTCCTTGCTCCAATAGTTCTGCCTGATATTCTTTCACCTTAAGAATACTCTCTTCAAACGTAAGCGGCTTATAGAAACCGCATTTTTCCGTATGTTTTGATTCTTCATTTTTACCCGTTGTTTTAAAGTACGGAACAGATGATTCTGTACCTGCCACATAAATAACTGGAGCCTTACAGGATTTATCAATACAATAAATTCTGTTGCCATGAACATCTGGATTATACTCAGCAGCTGTTACTACTTTGCCATTATGTAATAAAGCTGAATTCATCTTTCTTTTCCTCCTTCCTAAGAAACTATTGTTTCATTCTTAAACGAATCCGATATACAAGTTAATAAAGACTCCAATCCTCAAATTTGAACAGAACAATGTCCTTTTATTGTAGATACCTTTCAAAGCTGTTATATGGTGGCGCTTCTGTTGCAAACTCGATAAATCCCGCCATTATCACACCCTCCTTTATGACGCATTATTAATGTTATATGTTTTCTCGTATATATTTGGAGCTTTCGTGCAAAAAAATTTCAAGATTCCTTGCTTTAGTGTTATCTTTAAGTGTCTCAACTAATAGCCTAAAGTTTTGCTGCAACGCATCCACCAAGCAAAGAAATTCAGCGATATATTGTTTCAAGTGGAAATCATTCCTAGATTGAATAGCGCTAGGCAAATTATGAGTAGAGTCTGCGATTTCTGATGACAACCAGTCTCTTAATTGGTGATTTTTAGATGAGTTCTTATTAGACCAACCAAGCATCCGTATCATGTGTAAGGCACCACATAAAATATTGCAAGCTAGTTCAATCAATTCATCTGTATCCATTGCATCTAATTCTTTTACAAAATCACGATGTTTTTTTAGATAACATTCGGAAATTGTATCTTTTAGTTTTTGTATTTGAGCTGTATGGGATAAAACCAAATGAGTTTTGGTTGGTGACAAAGTTTCACCAATAACTAGATCATGAAGTTGCTGATTTTTTTTAGATAACCTCAAAATACTTGATCTTTTAAAAATAGTTTGAAACATATTTAAACTCCTTTCACTATTCAGTTTTTCAACTTCGTGTTGGCTTAGTCACTTATCTCCCTCTTACACAGTATCTGTCTGCTGGACAACTTCTTCGTACTATGCACTAAAGTTTTTTCTCGAAATACCTAACATTGAAGTTTGTTCTATCTCGTCCATTAAATAATCGAGTGCCTTATGGGGTAACAGCGAAAGTAAATCTATTAATGCTTCTTCGCAGAATTGAGAATATTCATTGAATCCCCCTTGTTCCGATTCTTCTCCCAACGCAAGCAACATTTTTCTAATAATTCTCACCTTTTCATCTTTACTCACGAAAAACACTTCTTTCTGTCACAGTATGTGTCTAATATTCAGCAGTATCATCATATTTGTTCACGTCTGTATTTGGAATTTTCGTGCAAAAAAATTCAAGATTCCTAGCATTTTTAACTGTTATTTTTTAATTTGTTAATTAATGATTTTCGGCTCAAATTTCCACGCAAAACAGCTATAAGACATGTACTTACTCACATCCTTTCGTTATCCCCAACAATAAAGTTTCGTATAATCTTCGTACTGCGACATTATTTAATCTTTTTCATTATTCCATAAAGTTCTGGATTAGTTTCTTTCCATCTTTCCAACTTAAATTCTAAATCTTTCCGTCTTCTCTTTTTTTGTTGGCGAACTTGGTATTTAAAATATAAAAAATTTAAAAAACCAGATACAATACATGCAGTAATAAAGGATATTAAAATGTTGTACATTGTGTATACCTCCTATTGTTTTTTTATAATCTCTTTTACCTAACGACGTTTGAAATGAACGATATAGAAAAGAGTCTTATGTGCTTGTAACATTTCGTTATATTAATCAAGTATATACAACTCCCATCTTTATAGTTGTGTCTACATCATCAAATTCTTAATAAAAAGCTTATTAATGATTGGTGCTAATACACTCAAGAATCCTAGAGACACTGCGATGTGATAAGAATTAACAATGAGTACCTTTTTTTATTTTCAAATGAAATTCTCTGCTGTTTGGAAGCCTTTTTTCCATTAATTTCTTATAATTAGGTCCACATCGAGATTCTCTAGCAAAATACCTATCAATTTGTATGATATTGATTTCTTCTCTAATTCCATTTTCATCATTGACTTCTACGCAAAAATTAATGACCATTGC
>NZ_PNFF01000004.1 GCF_028888695.1 Bacillus methanolicus
CCCAATGTACAAAGCTGGAACAATCAAAGCGTCCCCTTGCTATATCACTCTGATTTCGTCCTCCACCAAAAACATAGACAGAATTTCCGATCCATTTGTTTCCTACATCAACAACTGCTATACCAGTATTAGCACTACTACCACCGCCGACTTTAATAGTGACATAGCCTTTCACGTACCGATCAGCAAAACCGAGAACTTCTTCAACGTACCAATCCGCATGATTGTACGCGAAAACTGCATCTCTGAAACGTCCTTCAGCTGCGCCGTTTGCAGCAAGATAGTTTGCTGCAGAATGGATGGCATCTTCTATATCCCACGGATCAGCTTTTCCGTCACCATTTGCATCAACACCATAGCCGCCATACTTCGCAATAACAGCTGGATTCGTTTTTTGGGAAGTAGGAATATTCCCTTTTCCTAATCCTCCACAGGAAGGATGTTTCCAACCAACCCATGTACAAGGCATGAACTGCAAATGACCTTCTGCACCAACCGGGGAAATCATAGGGTTAATCGTAGAAAAACGTGTTTCTACCCGATGCTGCGCAGCAATAAGGTTCCACGGTACCCCATATTTTTGTTCAGCATCTTTATAGTACGGGATGAACTGCGCGGGTATTTCATTAGCTCCTATTTCCGATATTTCACCCCCCCAATAACCAATACTTTCAGGTTTCGATTCTTCTCCGCTGGATGCGACAATTACTACTATGGCTACCGCAATTCCCATAAGTAGAATAAGAACGGCAATAGTCCCCAAGATGATGGGCCATCCTAATTTTATGGTTTTAGCTGTACCCGCTTTTTGAATAACCTTCTTACCAACCTGTTTCCCTGCTTGTTTCGCTGCACTTTTTAGCGCTGAGCTGCCTTCTGTTTCATAGCCGTTAGGATCATTAGTTTGGGACATTGACTCTCACATCCTCTACCTTCCATTCTCCATCGACTTCACGTAGCCCGACTAAATACCAATCTTCAGTTACTGACGTTTTGCCATCAACAGACTTTGCTTTCCCTCTTACAATGACATTCCAGCGAACAACCATACTGCTTTTATTCACTACCGGAGTAACATCCGTTTCCTTTACGGTCAGATAAGACCGTTCAAGCACTTCGCGTCTGCCGTTTCGTTTCATCTTTTCATATAAAGCATCTGTCATATAGGGCTTCGCGTTTTCTAAATACTTCATTGGTTCATCCGCGCTGTAAGTATGAAAAGCTTTTGCAAATTGAACAGCGATTTTTTTTGTAGCTTCAAGCTCTTCTTCTGAAAATTTTTCGGTTTGATCGTACTCATTTGTTTGATCGTCACTTTCTTTCGATTCAGAATGTTTCGAATATAAAACCGATGATTCGACTTGTTCAATCGATTCAGCTGCATTTTTTGGATTTTGTTCTACAGCCTCGGCTTCTTCTTTATTCATGCTGCGGAATACAGCAGATACTGAAAAGCCAACAAATAGAAAAACAGCAAGAATAAAAAGAAAAAGCTTAATTCGATCGCTCTTACTGTTATGAAAATCCCATCCGAACATGGACGATCCTCCTAACGCTCTGATCTATTCCCTCTCTCTCTATTTGTGGTGTTCACATTCTCACGATTGATCGTTTCATTGACTTGCTCACGATTCACATTTTTGATAGTGCTCACATTTTCTCTGACGTTTTGCTCATTTCGTTTTATAACATCCTTAGAAACACTTTCTCTTTCCGTCATGTTTTCCTGAACATGACGATTGGTTTCCGTTACGTTATTATTACGCTCTATCACATTGTTGACGGTACGCTCATTATTTTCATTAGTGATGACATGACGACTAACCGTATCATTGATATTTCTTTGCTGCTCATTGATTCGATCCTCATGACTGTGCTGATTCCGTAAATTAACATTACGCAGGCTCTGTGAACGATCAACAAGATCTACATCGCGCATTTCAGCTCGATCAACTGAAGTAGCTGCTTCACGTTGTGCATCCTGTATATTTGTTTGATCTGTTAAAGCTAATTCAGCAAGATTTCCTCGTTTACGACGGAAATCTTCGATATTCGTAACATTATCATTCTTAGAATCTACTGCTTTTTCACGCGCAACATCCAAAATGTTTTGAGGTACGTTTAGTTTTGTTCCTATAGCAGCTTTATCTACATGACGATCCATTAGCTGTTCTCGGTCAGCTGTTGCTGCATTTTCTATACCTAAACGGTCTTGACCTTCATGAAATTCTTTATTTCTACGATCTACCAGCATGGTACCACTAACAGAACTTTTCAGACCGTCTTTCGTTGCCTTCAGCTGTTGTTGCCTTTCTGCCAACTGATCTTTATCAAGGCTCTGCCCTACCTGACGTTGTGCTAAAGGCTGATTGCGAATACGCCCTTTATCGCTAAATTGATCCATTGCATTTCTAGCTTTACGGACCATATTTTTAGCCTCACGATATTTCTGCTTATAACCTTGCAGGGTTGCTCCTGTACTGCTTTGGACATTATTAACTGCTGTGGATACCATGTTAAACAGTTCTTTTCGTTTTGCCCAAATACCTACAAAACAAATAATCTGAAGAAGCATCATACCTAGATAACCTAAATCACCATTATCAGTTGCACGGTATAAGATTGCGGAGATACCGAACAAAATCGTTAGCAATAAAGCAATCGCAATTTTCATAAGCTGTGCATGTAATACCTTCATAGCCCAATCAAACGCGGTCTGTTGCCATCTTGGAACCAATGCTATGAGCAACGGAACCGGTGCGAATAGCACTAAAGCAAGGAAAATCATCTGATATAGAATAATCGTTCCTGAAATGATTAAAAGGAAAACTCCGATAATGGTATTGGCTAAGAAAAGCAATGGAACAAAACCGGCGCGCTGAGAAATCCCATCAATAGACATCATTGAATTGTCTTTTTCTTCAACCTCTTTTTGAGCTTCTTCTTGTCTTTTTTCAGCATCTAATATGGGATCAACTGAAAGGATAGTATTAACACGTCCTTTATCAACTTCTGTCGTACCATATTGCATAAGCAGATAAGGCTTTTTCACCATCAAATCAAACATCTGATTACGGATTGTTGCAATCCCTTCTTCTTGCGTATAAGAAGCCCCCGGATTTACGATACTTGCGGAAACGGCTAACATATCGCTTTGAATGTCACTTGACCAATCGTTAATTCCTTTCAGAATGGTTGAAGCGTTGGAAAAGAAACCAAGTGCAAAAACAAAAATGATGATTGAAGAAAGTAAACCACTCCATGCACGGCTCGTTTCGCGTTTTACCATCCCAACATAAGTAGCCCATGCTCCTATGATTCCAATTACAAACGTTACAAGCAACGGCCATAATCCATTTGACATGAAGCCGCCTGGTCCGAAACCGGCAATATTCTGAACCGCTTGACCGATTTGATCTACTACATCGGAAACAAAATCTAATTCAAACGCTTCTTGAACAATCTTCATCGTAAAATTCGCTAACAGAACATTGACATTCCAAACAGAATTGATAATCTCCATTAAGGCAATATAGATTTGTTTACCTGATCCGTCCGCCCAATTCCATGGCATCCAGTCACCCGATGTATCTACATAAGTATCAAGCTTGTAATGATGCTGCGGATATTCATTGTATTTCAGCTCAACCTCTCCGACTGATTTTTGATCACTATCTTGAGGCACTAAATTATCTTGAATACTTTCAGCTGAAGCTGATAGTTGAAAAACCAAAAGCAATGCGATTGACAACAAAAATAATCGCACTAGCTTTTTCATTTATCATGCAACTCCCTTAATACCTTTGGTTCTAAATCCTCAACAAGCTTTTCGAAATTATATATGTCTCGGGGTAGTACCAGCGAAGCTGTTACCATCCGCAATAAGGAAATGTCAAGATTACAAGGCCAAGAACCAGCAACTGAACGACTAAACTCAGTTTCAGTAAAAAATGACAAAAATAATATCGAGTTAATTTCATTGAAGTATTCGGAAACAGGATTTTTCAATAAATTGGTATGTTTAATTTTAAGAGATATATATAATTGTCCCCTTCCTCATCCATTTGATGGAGACCCTTCAAGTCAAAATAATCTAAATCGCATATACATAAATCACTGTTTGTACCATTTGTAAGCAAGTGGAACCATAGGGTTTATCATTCTGTTTACATGGTCTTAAGTGAACGTGCAAGAATTGGCCACTAAGAAGGTCATATTTTAATTAAGTTTTCACACCAGCTTTATGACTACTGCGTTCAGACCCCTTAATAGGTTGAGGCAAACACATCTTGAAGTTTAAAAGTCATAGAATCCAAGATTCGTATACGCTGAAACAGAGAAGCGTAACGATGAGGAAGAACCTGAGAGGTATATTGCTTTTGAGAAAGCAAGGAAGTTAATACATGTTGTAGGCCTGATGATAGCCAGATGATTAAATCGTTGGTTAAGCCCTACAGGACTTATCAATTTTATAGATTCTAGACTACTACATAACTGTGCAAGTAAGTGCTCGCTACTTTTGGGCTAAACACACGAACAACACTATTAAATCTTTAGCTTGGTACTACTCGTCCTTTGAACAAAACCTACCTTTTTTGGCTAGCTGTTGGAGAGCTTGTGGGACTAAGATTGTTGTAATCCTTGTGAAAAGAGGGTAAGTTTTGTCTGAAACCTCGCGACACATAAAAAAACACCATCCTTTCGATCACCTACAGAAAGAATAGCGTTTTTTTCGTTTTTGGGGTAATGATTTACCTTAGCTTGATGGGTATGTGAAGTCACACCACAAAGAGTAATCTCTGAAAGTCAAACGGTGCGTATTTGACAGGGGTTGTCGGGGTGAAGATAACTGGCATGTTCATCTCTCCTTTTTATGAAGTGTCTACATAGATTATCGGCTGCAGCCTTTCATTCTATTAATTTTTTAAGGCGCTTACTCATCTTCCTGGTATTATAGCAAGTCCGTCTCTACATATTAGAACGTTGCATTGAAAAATGATCGATACTGTTAAAATCCAACTGGATTTTTTTAGAAATAAGACTATGAATCTACCAATTTTATAGTATATTAGGAATTGTAGGAACAATTAAAAAAACGAGGAGGAAAGCAAGTATGAAGAAAAAATTGATTTCAGCGTTGGTTTTTGCAGTAGCTCTAACAACCTTTGTCGCCTCGCCATTGGCCGCGGAAAAAGTGGAGTTTCAGGAAAATAAGGAGAATGTCTTTTCGGCAAAGGATATTGTGTTTTACAAAACCATCTCAGATGACCCAGTACAAGAAAGAAAAATGGCCACGGTCGAGCATAGAGAAGCCATTAAAATTGTCAAGGACTATATAAAAACAAATGAGCTTTCGATTGTTAGTGATCTAGATGATCCAACATATCAGCAATTTGTTTTGTCTTTGGGTGTGGCTTTTGACGAGTTTAGCGAAGAAGATATGAAAAAAATAATACCTTTCGTTCAGTTTATAGATTATTATGAAAATCATGCTCTGAATAATAGGCTTAAACAATATAAGAATAAATTGACTAACAATACTTTATTATCTGAACAGGAGAATATGGAGTTAATCAGTTTATTGCCGGCTTCACCAAATGATCCATCTACTGCAGAAAATGAGGAAGTTTCTGGAGATGTTATATCAATTGCTACTGTTTATTCAAATGGGTATGATAATATCAAGGCAAGGGATTATGCCTATAAATGGTGGGATGGAAGAAATCCCCTCTATGATTATTATGCCTATAAACAAGGTTGCAGTATTTATGATAAGAGTTGTTGGAGTAAGTGGAATGATTGTGCAAACTTCGTTTCACAAGCCTTATATGCTGGTGGCATGAAAATGAGGTATGGGTCGTCTTACACTTCGTCAGCGTCTTGGAGTTATGGTGTTGTGCCATCATATACTTGGGGTGGCGCTCATAACTTCTATCTCCACTGGAAGGCACGAGCAGGCGTAGCGAGTTCGGTTTCAGCGTTGCAAACTGGTGATGCTGTAAATGCTGATTTCACAGGTGATGGCAGTATAGACCATACAGCCCTTATTACTAAGAATACTGGTTCATACAGTAGCAATAAATATTTAACGCAACATACAACTGATAAAAAAGAGACAACAACTTTAGCAAATTGGTATAATAGTGGATATAAGGTATATGGTTATGAAATGGATAAAGCATCAAATTAATCATTTAGAAGATTTAAAAGCGCAAACTGTAATTAGTTTGCGCCTTTGGTTAAAATAGTAAAGAAGTTTATTGAGAAAGGGGGATATTAGGTGAAAAGAAAATGGGTTATAATAAGCGTGGTTTTTATTAGCATTGCATCATTTGCAATTTTTATTTATTTTAATCAATTGCGTTACCCAACCCTTCCTGTAGGTGTAGGATCTACCACCCCGAAAGAAGTAGTGCAAAAATTGAATGAATCAAATCAAAAATTAGTAGAGATTTCAAAAGATAATGAGGCAACCTGGTACATCATTAAGAATACTGAGGATGTTAATAAACACATTCAACATTTAATAAGCAGCAAAGGTTGGATGTTCAAAGAGATAGATGGTAATAGTCTATTTTTTGAAAAAGAAGATGATGTTTTAATTGTAAGCACAGAAATGTGGACCAAAAAATATCGCCTTGTTAAAGTCCCTGCTCATTTTTAGAAATGACTAAAAACATATTTGATGTGAACTAAAGACGATAGCCGGAGATTTCCTTATCTTAGGAGACATCCGGCTTTTTTGTTGAACTTTTACCTAGCTTTTGTTTCAGAGTTTTTTTGGCAGTAGCCCTCTTTATACACTCACTCATCTTCCAGGTACAGGTCATCGAGTTTCGCTCCGACTTCCTGTAGGTTCGGCGTGGTGTAGATCATCGTCGTTTTCGGATCATCGTGGCCAGCCAGCTGCGTGAGGGTGGTCAGCGGAACTCTCTTGGCCGTTTGATAGAGAAACGAATGGCGGAGGACGTGGGGGTGGACAGTTCCTTTCTTGAACCCGCAGCGATCATTCAGTCGGCTCAAGATGTCCTGGATGTTCCGGACGCTGATGCGCTGCCCCCCGGTTCGATACAAACAGGGCGGGGTTGCTGTCCGTCCGTTCGCTCAGGTATTCCATCAGTTTTCTTCTAAGTTCTTTCGGGGTCGGGACCGTTTGCTCTTTGTTTCCTTTTCCTCTGACATGGATTGATCCTGTCCGTTCCCTCACGTCCAGGTCGTCCCGATTGAGGTTCACAAGCTCCGAAACCCTCAGTCCGGTATAGATTTCCCCATTAGGATGGGAGCATATTAATTTTCTTGGGGAATACAAGTTTGATATGAATAAGGTAGCAAACTTAGATTCACTCCATCCACTTAATCAATAAAATTAAGCCGATAATTCCTTAGCGTAGGAAAAGACGGCTTTTCTGATGTCGAAAAATGCTTAGCATATGTTTTCTGCGTTTTGTTGGTGGTACCTCTTCATCTGCATTTAATTCCCCTGCAAAATTATTGAATAATTTATAAAACATTCAAGAAAATAAGAAAATTTCATTTCATAATTTTAATGCCTACAAAACAAGGGCTTAGACAAATAAAAAAGAGTACCTCCCTTTTTATAAACTTTATAGTGAATCAACATCTTGTTGTAACAAAAATGACCATTTCTGTTACATGGTGTGAAAAATAATAATTTATCTGCCAATAGGATAAGTAATGTAACAAAAATATGTAACAAAATATTTTGTAACAATATTAATTATTTGATAGTTTTGGTACAATTATGCTGAAAGCCCAGTGGTAATATGTCAAGCACAAAAAAATGAGAAATTGGAAATTAATTTGAGATTAAATGGAAAAAACACAAAAAAAGGTATACCAAATAAACCTCGCACTATTCTCAATTTTTACCAATTGTTTTTTGTGCGAAGCTGGTGCTTGAAAGGGTGTGAAAATAATCGTTACTTGATTAATCTCTCCTTTCCGGTGGTGTGTACAATTGATTGGTGCTTAGTAGCGAATACACCAACCGTACCAATTTTCTTACGGTTAAGACGAGAGCGCGTTTGTGCTTATGCTTAGGAACTTCTTGATATTTCTTTGTGTAATATGCTTTGTATTCCGAGTCGTGCAATCGAATCTTGTCAGCTGCTTGAATGAGATAATACCGTAAATATTTATTACCTGTTCTCATTCTCTCGGTTTCCTGTGATTCATATTCACCAGATTGATGTTGATTCCAAACCAGGCCGGCATATTTCGCTAAAGCATGGTGATCCTTAAACCGTTTGATATCACCAATTTCAGCGATTAATCCTGCCGCAAAAACGTCCCCAATCCCTTTTACAGAAGTGAGGGTTTGCGGTATCCCTTTCATCAATTTGGCGATTTCTTTATCTAATCGTTTTACTTGAGATTCGATGTGTTGAATCGTGCTTAGGGTAACAGATAAAGAGATATTCACTGGATCTTGCATCGCCTTGTTCAATCGAAAGGAAGAGCGAGCCAACTTTTGAAGATACTTCGCAATTTCTTCGGGATCTTCATAACGGTTTTTTCCTTTTTCCTGAAGAAACTCGACGAGTTCTTCCATGCTCATTTCGGCGATTCTTTCCGGCTCTAATTCTTCAATCACGGCTAGGCTGGTTGCCCCGAAAGTATCGGAAAAAGGTTTATCCTGTCTGAGACCACTGAACTTTAAAAAGAGTTGATTTAGGAAATATGTTTTATTCCGAGCGATTTCTTTCATGAAATGAAATCTTGTGCGTGTTAAACGCTGGAAGGCTTCATATTGAATGGCCTCTTTCATTTCGTGTGGCAGCCGACCAAAACGCAAGTGGTTTGCGATGACCCAGGCATCGATTCGATCGTTCTTGGCAAGGGAATCATAGCCTTTCTTAAAACGAGCGACTCTTCTCGCATTTAAGACGTAAATAGAAGCCTTAAATCGTGGTTCATAGCCCTTTAATTGATCTTGAAGATAATGGGCAATGTGCCAGCTATATTGATCAGTGGCTTCCATTCCAATTTTGATATGTTCGACCTGATTTTTTTCCGCTGCCTCCAGTATTCGTTTGATCAGGGTATCGGCCCCGTATTGATCATTGGAAACAGAAAAATCAGCGATCGATGAACTGTCCTCTTTCATGAAATGGACATGATGGGACTTCAAGCTTACGTCTATACCAACAAGCATTTGTGACATACCAATCACCTCCAATATGGATAGTAATCAAGAACGTTCAGACCTGGGTGCCATGGGAATCATCGATGTCTTCCTCGTCATCAGCACTCAACGAAAAGAAGCCCATTATGAGCGCTACTCTCGCTTCTTTTACGTCGGCGCAACCAGTGGTTAGACCTTCAATAATGAACCATGGGTAGCAGGCTTTCTAAGCAGTACACCGAAGTGTCCGCAAGGAGGAAAAGCAATTTCCTGAAACGATCTTGTCGGTTCCCATTGTCCCACGAGCAGGCCTGAATTTCTATAAAAAAATGACGGAGCATGCGATGGAGCCTCCTCCATCCTCCGCCATTTACGATATTAAATTATTATAAAGCAATCCAAATAAGCAGTAGGGAACAATCCCCCTGCGAATAAGTGAATATGAAATATATCTTATCTTTCATTAATCGTTTACCTTTGGCTTCCCCATCAAATGGGTAAAACAAGGGTAAAACAAAAAATTTATCGATGGGGAAGCCGAAAGGCTACCTGGTTAAAAACCCTATAGGGATCTAGAGTGATTTCAGAGGATCCGGATCAACTGGAAATTCTTCTAGAATGAGCTCTTACTACTAATATACGAGGTGAGGATATAAATGAAATTTGGTTACATGCGCGTTTCAACTATTGATCAAAATTTGGATCGCCAAAAAAGACAGCTTGAAGAATTTGGATGTGAACGCATCTTTTTTGAGAAAGTAACGGGAACGAAACGGGAACGTCCAGAACTAAACCGTATGCTGGAGTTTCTTCGTCCAGAAGATACCGTTGTTGTATCGGATTTAACTCGCTTATCCCGTTCCACGAAAGATCTGATTGAGATTACGGAACTCATCGCCCAAAAAGGAGCGCATTTAAAAAGTTTAAAGGAGTCTTGGCTGGATACAACAACGGCACATGGGAAAATGTTGTTTACTATTTTTGCAGGCATTGCCCAATTTGAGCGAGATCTCACTTCTGAACGGACAAAGGAAGGCATTTTAGCTGCAAAAAAACGGGGAAAATATCCTGGAAGACCAAAAGCTGATGAAGAAAAGATCAACTATGCCCTATATCTTATAGACCAAGGGATGAGCCGGACAGATGCTGCTGAAAAGGCTGGTATATCCCGTATGACACTATATCGTAAGCTACAAAGGGAGGGAAAAGGTTGAAAAGGAATTGGGAATTAGATGAGCTGATTGATCACTTTATCCTCATGCCCGATGAACAAGAACTGATTCAACTAAAAAGAGGTAATACGAAGCTTGGGTTTGCTGTCATGTTTAAGTTTTTTCAATACGAAGCTAGGTTCCCTCATACAAAAGGTGAGATACCTAAAGCAGTTATAGAATACATCGCTAAGCAGCTAGAGATGAATCCCGATGTTTTTTCTGAATATGATTGGACCGGACGTACAATTACTTACCATCGTTCGGAAATCCGTACCTATTTTGGATTTCGCGAAACTACTCTGCAGGATGTAGACTTATTGACAGACTGGCTATGTAAGCACGTGTTATTTCATAGCCATGAATTTAACTATGTTGAGGATAAGTTATACCAACAATATAGAGAATTAAAAATTGTGCCTCCCACCCCAGATCGTGTAGAGCGTCTTATTCGCTCTGCTACCTACTCCTATGAAGATCAATTTTTCGCCTCTATTTATCAAAGACTTTCTAGCCAGACATGTGAAGGGCTAGATAAATTAATTAATCTTTTAGAAAAAGTTGAAGATACCTCAGAAGCAAAAGAATCATTAACATTTCATGAATTAAAATCCGATCCTGGACGCATTGGATTAGAAACAGTCTTCAAAGAACTACAGAAACTTCAAACCATAAAAGAGCTGCAATTACCCTATGATTTGTTTAACGATATTTCACCAAAAATATTAAAGAAATATAGAAAGCGTACAGCAACAGAGGATATCCGTGAATTGCGCCGGCATCCACCCCAGATTCGCTACACACTTTTATCTTCCTTCTTTTGGCTTCGAAGAGCAGAAATTACAGACGGTCTGATTGAACTTCTTATACAAATTATTCATCGTATTAATGTTAGGGCCGAACGTAAAGTGGATAAAGAATTAATACATAATTTAAGGAAGGTAAATGGGAAAAACAATCTATTGTTCCAAATGGCTGAACAAGCGTTAGATAATCCAGATGGAATTATTCGGGATGTCCTTTATCCTGTTATCAGCGAGGAAACACTTAAAGATTTAGTAAAGGAATTTAAACATACAGGGCCTGCCTACAAACAGAAGGTATATACGATTATTCGTTCATCGTACAGTTCCCATTACCGCAGGATGGTTCCCCGTATTTTGGATATGTTAGAGTTTTGTTCAAATAATGAGGCTCATCATCCAGTAATCGAAGCGTTAGAACTTATAAAAAAATATATAAATTCAAATGCTCACTTTTTCCCAGAGTCTGACCAGGTTCCATTAGATGGTGTGATCCGTCCCAGCTGGAGATACCTAGTCGTGGAACAGGAGACTTCAGGCGAAGAGAGAATAAATCGTATTAATTATGAGATTAGCACCTTGCAAGTCTTACGTGACAAGCTGCGATGCAAAGAAATATGGGTACCTGGTTCGGAACGATATCGTAATCCAGATGAAGATCTGCCGCAGGACTTTGAACTGCACCGTGAAGAGAATTATAAAGAATTGAAAAAACCTATTAATCCCGATGAGTTTATCACAAATTTAAAGGAAGAAATGACAAAGACATTAAATAAATTAGATCAAGGAATCGCTAAAAATAATAAGGTTCGCATTTTAGCAAAAGGAAAGGGAAATGGAAACGGCCGTATATCTATTTCTCCTTTTGATCCGGTGCCGGAGCCAGTTAACCTATCACGCCTAAAGGCTGAAATTATGAAACGATGGCCAATGACGAGTTTACTAGATATCCTCAAGGAAGTTGATTTGCGTGTAAACTTTACGGACCTTTTTAAAACAGCTGCATCAAGAGAGGTCATTAGTAAAGATTTGCTACAGAAGAGGCTTATCTTATGTTTATACGGTTTGGGGACAAATGCAGGGCTAAAGCGAGTTTCAAATGGGGAACATGGCGAAAAGTATAAAGATTTATTATATATTCGGCGAAAATACATTGATAAAGACAATCTACGTAACGCTATTGCTGAGATTGTTAATGCCATTTTGCGAAATAAAATGACAGATATATGGGGAGAAGGAACAACTTCTTGTGCTTCCGATTCCAAGAAATTTGGTGCGTGGGACCAAAATCTAATGACTGAATGGCATATTCGGTATAGGGGCAGAGGTGTAATGATTTACTGGCATGTGGCTAAACATTCAACCTGTATCTATTCTCAATTAAAATCATGCTCTTCTTCTGAGGTAGCATCTATGATTGAAGGAGTTTTAAAGCATTGTACAAGCATGGAGGTTGAAAAAAATTATGTAGACAGTCACGGTCAAAGCGAAGTAGCTTTTGCCTTTTGCCATCTCTTAGGTTTTCAGCTTATGCCAAGATTAAAAGCTATCAATTCACAAAAACTTTATAGGCCAGATAGTGGCATGAGTGATGCTTTCCCTAATTTACAA
Source organism: Bacillus methanolicus (assembly GCF_028888695.1). Classification (NCBI taxonomy): domain Bacteria; kingdom Bacillati; phylum Bacillota; class Bacilli; order Caryophanales; family Bacillaceae; genus Bacillus; species Bacillus methanolicus. The sequence goes on from NZ_PNFF01000004.1 coordinate 12,771, forward strand.
CCTATTCTTACAAGACCAATCAACTGGGAATTAATTCGTCAGCAATATGATCAGATGATTAAATATGCTACAGCCCTGCGTCTTGGAACAGCCGAAACAGAGGTTATCTTAAAACGATTTACAAGAAGTAACTTAAAACACCCGACTTATCAAGCCCTGTCTGAGTTGGGAAAAGTTATTAAAACCATTTTCTTGTGTGATTATTTGGATTCTGAAGATATTCGGAGAGAAATTAATGAAGGCCTTAATGTTGTAGAGAATTGGAATTCCGCAAATGGCTTTATTTTTTACGGAAAAGGTGGAGAAATTTCTACAAATAGATTGGAAGACCAAGAGGTTGCCGTTCTTTCTCTGCATTTATTACAAAATTGTCTCGTGTATATTAATACACTCATGATTCAATCTGTATTATCGGAAAAGCAGTGGCAGGATATGATGACACCTGAAGACTTGAGAGCGTTAAGTCCACTTATATATAGCCATGTAAATCCTTATGGTATCTTTAAATTGGATATGATGGAAAGAATTCCAATCGAAGAAAGGCACTCAGAAATAGAAAACACTTTGCATATTTAACTTTATTCCTTATTGCGGGTAGTGACAGCTTCGCTGGTACTACCCCGTCTCCGTACTCTGTGCGTTTCCATCCACTATCTGTTTTAATAACTTCCATCCGTTCAGTCTTCAATTCATTTTTAATAGGATGCAGATAAGTAATTTCATAGAAATAATCATCATCATTGACTTTCCATTCAGTAAGCTTATATTTTTCAATCGTTTTATCGTTTTCGGGACCCTTATCAGGGGACATAATCCCGTCATTTTCAGCAAGTAACTTAGCTCTTGTTGCTTGATCCTTTTGAACTTCTGCATTAGCCCACTTAACCGGTACATCTGCCGGTCCTTTTCCATCAACCTCATTATTGCCGCAAGCTGCGGCAATAATGAGAAGCCAAGAAATAGTCATGATTGAAAAGAGTTTTCTCATACGTACACCTCTTCCTTATCGGACTTGTCTGTGAAATGCTCTTCCTCTGAAGCAGCTACTTCATCTTCTATTCGATAATTTTCTTCCTTAGCCGGCGGACGTGTATCAAAGGCATCGAATAGGTCTTTAAATAAGGCATTGATGGATACAACTCCGACACGACCCGATATATCTTGAAACAGACATTGGCCATTTTGAAGCTCTCGCAGCGTAGATGCGTTGTATTCTGTGTTCTTCAGATTTAACAGAGAAAGAACGTTTTCGATTTCTTTTGGATCGGTACTACGGAATGCAAATTTCATCCCAATGTTGTTCTTCATTTTCTCGTCAAGCAAGTCGTTGGCGTTCTGTGTAACAAAATAAATACCCGCATTCATCGCACGTCCTGCACGGACAAGGCGTGTCGCTAAATGACTCCCCTAACTAGTGTTTAAGACCGCCCAAGCTTCATCAAGCAATACGACTTTGAAAATTCTACGGTCACTATGGATGAACTTTAACGAGAAGGATGAAATCGGAAGCATCATCGCAACAGAAAGCATTTCTGACAAGTTGTACTTCTCTTGAGGTGTATTCGGTGCTGGTAGCTCAAGATTTTGGATTTGAAGAACATTCAATGCCGTTTTAAGGCTTATCGCGGAATCATTCTCTCCATCACCGAAAACGAGCTGTGCAAATGATAATTCACTAAAGGATTGAATATGTTGCCCTAACTGCCTTGCAACTTCATCCTCACTGTTTAAAAGCTCTTGAACAACTTTACTCAAGCAAGGTTTTTCTCCTTCTGCAACAGTACGAACAGCTTGTGACAATTTTGGGAATCGCTTGGAATCATCAAGTCTTACACCAGTTAGGAATGTCAAAATATCTAACGCAAGCGTTTCAGCTTCTTTTCTATCTTCATGAATAGAAAATGGATCTAATCTTCCTCTATCCTCCGGATTCGATGAAAGCGAAATAATGTTGACCTGATCGCCCAAATCAATTAAATCTTCTTTCCAGTTTCCTCGTTCGCCTTTTGGATCGATGACAAGGGCTTTTCCTCCTGACAATACCGATAAGTATGTGATAAGGTTTGAACTGAAGGATTTTCCCCCACCGAGTGAGCCGAGAAACGCTGCTGACAGCGCATTTGTCTTGGTTCCTCGAATGCCTTGTGCAGCACGGTTTGGCATGATATAGACCGGCTGATCGAGAATCCCTGTTGTTCCGATGAAGAAACCTTCTCCATCTCCCAGCTGCTTGGTTGCTCCAAACATGCCGCCGGCAACGGCTGCTGGTTCCATGAAATGAATATAATCTTTAATATAACGCTTCGCCCCCGGAAGAAATTCATTAAAAGCCAACCATTGATCTCCGTATGGCTGCTCAATTTGAAACATCATATCTTGATACATATCTTTGACCGTATCACAACGACGCTTCAATTCATCTTCATCTGTGGCAGATACCGCAAGGATGATAGAAGTTTTAATAAGTGGCATACGCGATTTTTGTAAATGAGCTTCCAGTTCTTGCGCTTCTATTCTTCCTTCAATGACATTCAATCCTGTGTCATTACCGGTTTCACGTGCGTGTCGATCTTGGTCTTTTAATTCTTTCTGCTTATTACGAACAGCAGATAATGCCTTTCGGTTTTCCAGCGTTTCCGTCCGAACGCTGATTTCTACCGGAAAATCAAGATTCTGAATGACGTACATCCATTCTTCGCCCGGAAATTGCATTTCGTACGGTACATTGGCAACCGTCAAGAAAGCAACATGCCCTTCCACTTCTTCTCCTTCGTGCATTTGCTTCACAATCAAGCTTCGTTTCGGTGAATCATCGACTAAACCTTCTGACAAGCGCAATACATCATGATATAACGGACGGCGAACAGTCACTTTACCTTCTTCGTACTCTTTATAATTAACGGTATAAGCCGGGCTCCAATTTTTTAGAATTGGCGCTTTGCCGATAGAACGGTACCAATTCCGCCGAATAAGCCATTGAATGTCTTCCTCTGTTACTGGATCAGCTTTTAATCGTGTATACACTTTGTTAAAAACACGACGTTCTGCTTTGCGATAACGTTCGATTTCCTCTTCAATGATCTCCGGCGTATCAAGACCAGCCGATTCATTGACTCCACCAATAAATTCTTTCCATGCTTCCTTTATATCCTGAAAAAGAGAATTCTTTTTTGTTGTACTTTCGGGCTTTTGCAGCTTCACACCGATAAAGAAACGGTATTCCGTGCCTTCTTTTCCTAGCATTCTTTCAAGCTGCACCGCAGCATCATCCATATGTTTTGCAGCTGCTTCCTTCAATGGACCACTCAATTTTTGTTTAAATCGCTCATGCTTCTCTTGAAACGACTGAAAATTCGGAACAACCAGCATGTGTGTATCCAAATTGATTTGCCAAAAGAACGCTTTGATCTTGGTAAAGATAAAATCCTTTTCATCATCAGCTAGAAAATCATAATTATATCCGGATAGATGATAGTAGGCCCAACATGATCCGTCCTGTGAAAATACTAGATTTCCTTCAAAATACTTAATCGGAAATTCGATGTTCATCAGCTTCATCCCTCTCATGGTAGCTTAGTTGACGATAGCCAACTAAGCTGGCATATTGATAAGGCTTCTTTACGTCTGACACTTCTTTATATCGATTGAATAGGTGTGGCGATAGATGATATTGCACGACTCTTATAAAGAAACGATGAGGTGCTTTTCCATCTAATAACTGTTTGGTAAAAAACCACGCGAATAACCCCGGCAAAAAGATATATTCAATCAACTCCAAATGAAGTAAACTGAAAGGGGGAAAGTGATTCAGAATCCATACCAGCATCACTCCACCCGCAAAGAATCCAATCTGCCGATACGTGAGAGGTATCGGCAGAGGGATATCTTGAATCCCGTACAAAACCTTCTCTACTTTCCACACGCTGTTATAGGTGCGTAGAATTTTAGGTTTCATCATTTACCCCCCAAAAACAGTTGCCCATAATTTTGTACCTAAATCTTTTACACTATCAGGTGCAAACACGAATACCCCAACAATCATCGCAAAAATCGCAAAACCTACGAATCTTGAAAACTCTCGTTTGACAAGAAAGTAAATCGCAACTGCCCCGATAATAACCATGAATAACGCGCCAATTTGCGTTGAAAACCAATTTTGAATATTTTCACCAAAGTTCATAATCTAGTAACCTCCTAAATATAATTTTTTTCCTGAGCGAAAAACGTAATCGAATCTCAAAACAAACATTCAGACAACCTGAAAGAATTATTGATTTTTCATTTCTTTAACAAACCAACGATCTTCTTCTTTCATAAGACGTAACTGATACGGATAAACAACCTTTGCTTTCGATTGATTTTCTTGAAAAACCACGGTTGCGTTCACTAGATAATCGGTATCATTCTTACCTTTTTTAATCACGATGTTTTTCACTTCTTGAAAAGTCATAATGCCACTCATAGATGGAATAGGATCATCTTTGGTGTAATAGGATAGCTCCTCTTGGGTTCCTGTTGTGAAGACTTTGAAGAAAGTACGGAGAAATGAGGTGATTTCATGTTGAAGGACTGAGTCGTTTACTGTATCTGCTTGGTTGACTGTTCTAGAGGCGACAATATCTGGCTTTTTAGGAGTTGCGATAAAATACGGAATCTTATGGACTACAAATGATTGTCCATCGGTTTTAACTGGAACGACGAAATATTTTTCATACGGACCAGCATTTTCTACTTTGGCTTTTGGTGGATCTTTTTTGTTCTTCTTCGGTTCTTTAACAGCTTTCGGATCAGGCAGTGTTGTTTTTTTAGTTGGTGCATCACCCGCAGCGTAATCAACGCGGTATCTTCCCCTGTTTCTTCCACATTCCAAACTTGCGATTTCGTTAAGGTACTGTTCCATTCCATTCCGTCAAATGATAATCCAGCTTGCTCATCCAATCCAGTAGCAAGATACGGCTGCAATCGCTCAACACGCTTTTTCTTACCTTCATCGGTATTCTGCCAATCGAAATATTCGGCGGCGAAATTCTCTGCAAAAGACTGAGCACCTTCACCAACTGCAAGATTTTGTTCATTTATGACCTTTTGAACCGACTTTTGTTCATTCGCATCAGCACCAACATTTCCTACACGGATGATCGCTACTACTGACAAGAACAATACGAACATAAATCCGGTCCAAAAAGCGCCTTCGATAACCTTTTTTCTCAACACGGTTTTCGGATACTCACGCTTCTTCATAATGACCTCCTTTATTTCATCATCTCTTTCATGGCTTCTTTTCTTCGTTCTTTTCTTTTCGCTTCTTCTCCAAGGGCCCAAACCGCAATACAGACAAAACCAATGAAACCGAATGTGGCCCAAATTCCATGCTCTGCATAAAAACTTTTTATAAAGGCAATCACATCGTCAGCTGCTTCTGCAAACGGTGGAAACTCACTATATGCAAACTGGAATAAGAAGTAGCCAGCAACTGCTATGAGTGCAAGAATAATGAGAAAAGCAAGTAACCGCTTGAGAAAGCTTACCAACATTTCTTTAATGGTATTGTCGCTTGACGTCGAACCGCGTTTAACTTTGCAACCCATACCATCACCTCCCTTCAATGAATGGATCACACTATTCAATACGGTTATACAAAGCATAAAGTTTGTTTACATCCGTTGAATGGGCTGCTTTCCAAATAGCTCCGTATGGATCAGCGATGACGTCATCATAAGTCGCGAACAATAACGCCCCGCCGATCTTCTCAATTTCGCGTGAATCAGCCTTTTTTGCATTTTCCAGCAACTGATTCCGTTCGGTATCATTGTTCGAGACGAACAACACACGTACGATCTTGATAGCATCACCAAAAATCACGTCATTCTCAAAAGCTCTTTTTCGAACATACTCGTTATAACGACGAATCTTATTGAGCGTCACATCGATTCGCTGTCGGCTACGCTCCAATTCTACAAAAAAGAGAAATTGAACTTTTTGATTATTCACAGTTCTTTCTAACACAAATGCCCCATCAGGACGAATCACGGTATTAGAGGGTTGATGCTCTTTTCCTTGCTTATCCTTTGTCACTTCACCGTAATTACGGAAAGCACGTCGTTCTGAAAAAAACTCCTTAAAGATGAATAAGTCGTCTTTTTTTGTAGCAAAGGCAGCCTGAATATGTGACATCCGTAATGAATGAAACACATACGTAGGTGTACGCTGTGTCCATCTTGAATCCCAATCCGCATCACCTAAAATCTCTTTCACTTCTTGTACACCTTTTGTATCTAATGTGTATACCAACCGATCATTACCGCGCGTAGTCGCTTTAGCGACTGGAAAGGACTTGATGTACCCTTCTTGTTCCAACGCCTTCATTTGGCGAGAAATCCACGCTCTTGAATACGGCTTTCCATCTGGATGCACGAAAATGTATTTTTCTAGGTACTCTACATCAATGAAAACGAGATCATGTAACAAAACAAATAACTCTTCTTCTTTCTCACCTATTCTTTTGACCAACCACAAAACCTCCTACACCAACAAATCATCAACGCTAATTTTCTCTTTTTTAGAACTTCCATCCCTGCCTTTCTCCTGTTCAATTGAAGACTCATCAGAATCTGGTTGTTTAAGCTGTTTCTTTTCATTTTCAATATCATTCAACGAATCTACTGAATCCTCGTCTTGTGCCACTCCCTCATTCGACACTAAATATGAATCGTAATCCTGAACTTCTTCTTCCTCTTGTCGATCTTCAGTAACAGTTTCAATTGCATGGAATTTCTTTTCATACTCCATCGCTTCATCAAGCGTACGTTTCTTTATGTCTGAAATGGAATCTGCATATAAAGCCGGACCTGGCTCTTTCATACGGATTAAGAAAGGACGTGTCCGCTCATTTCCAACTTGCATTCGCATATAGCCGTGATATGGCTCAATGTTCAAATAATCGCTGTCTTTCAAGATTCCAGAAGGCATCGACCGATTAACCAATTGTGCATCTTCTGGATTCCCTAACCTCAAGGAAACGAAAGTTCCGAAATTCCGAAAGATAGCATCCGAAACTTCTGGAGGAACTTGCCCTTTCAATCCCTGCATCCCAAGAATAATCGAAGTTTTGTACTTTCGAAGCTCGGAAGCAAAAGATTCAATCGCATCTTTGCTATGTTCCATCAAAGCCGGCGCTTCATCCACCATCACAAAATGATATGGCAGCTTATCACGCTCTGCTGCTGGTACATCAGCGCGACTTTTACCAGCAAGCTCCGCAAACGTCAGACACATGGAGCCAATCAATTTTTTTTCATCACTTGTCAATTCTGATAAATCCAAAAGAGTAATACGTCCTTGATCCATGCTTTCTCGAAAGCGCAAACCATTTGTTTTTGCACGCAGCATTTTCCCCATGACACCGGATAAAGTGATTTTCCGTAGCTTATTCAGTGTCGAATTAGTTTTCTGCTGAAGCTCACGATCTTGAAGCTCTTGCAACTTAGAAAAATACAAATACAAATCATTTTCGATAGGATCAGACCGATCTAAACGCTCCAACACACTTTCACGATATTCAAAATCACTCAAAAGCCGCTGTAAATTCGGCAAGCTCGCTTCCCCGATACGCTGCAAGGCGATTCCACCATTCAAAAAATTATCATCAATATTCGGTCCCCAGAAATCCTTCCAAGTACGCTTTAGAACTTCCGCAACCGTTTGAGCGATTTTATCTTCAGATGCTGCAAAATCCACATCATAAACGTTGAAAGGAATATCCCCTTCTGAAAACTTGATGTACCGAACAAGATGCTGTTTCTCCGGTGGAATACGAGCTGCAATATCCTGGCATAAATCTCCGTGCGGATCAATAACTGTACCGCCAATCGAAGTACCAGCACCGTCAAGTTTAATCAAGTCCTCCACCAAGTTATACATAACGGTGGATTTCCCCATCCCTGACATTCCAATGATAGCTGCATGATAACGAAGCGTCGCAAGGTCGAACATTACATTTGTTTTTTGACCATGATAGCTATGAACACCAAGAGAAATGGTCAAATTTGGATCAAACTTTGCATGATTCAGTTCTTTCGGTAATGGTGTAGAACGCATTTTCAAGCGATTCAACTTATTGTTTTGAACCTTCTCACTTGGAAGGCGCATAATCGCTGCCATTTCCTCTGTACCGAGAATAACACGATTTTTCATGCGCTCCATCGAGTAGATTCGATTCTTAAACTCCCACCGGAACAAAGGTCGAATCGTTCTGAACCACCACCATTCACGCCCTTTCAGCTGATTCAAACGCCCACTAGAAAAAGTACCAATGGATCCTTTCACGCTCTTAATCAAAGTTTTAGCATCTTTCTTATTTCTTCCAAACGCCACAACTTTGATACTCAACCTAGATAAAACCCTCGTTGATTTCCCCTCAATCGCTGACAAATAAAGCTCGTTATCCTTCTCAAGCGATTCATCAGCTGCCCCCTGCTTATGAAACTGACGAACAATCCCTCTAAAATCCTTCTCTGTTCCATAAGCAGGCTGTACAAGAAACTGCATGTGTATCTCTTGCCCTTCCTCCAAACTATCAAGAAACTCAATTAGCTCGGATTGCGTATCAACTACCTCGTTGTGATAGGTCTTAATGGGAATTGTCCAATGACTTTCGGTGAATAGCTTAGTACCAGCATGAGGACGAGAAAAATCGATGTTACAATCCTCCACTTCCACAATCTCAACCTCAGGATGTTCTGCATAGTATTTGCTCTTAAACGCTCTCCCCACATGTTCATTAGGAACCCAAACAAAATAGCGAATCTCATCTTTGTTAGCTACAATCTCCCAGCTAATCCAATCTTGCTTAATTAACCGTCTATACCACGGTTGCTGTAAAAAACTTAACATCGTCACCCATGCTGTTTCATCTTTGAAGTACAAAATTTTAGCATCCATCGTCGTCTTCAGCTCATACACTTTACCCTCTTTCGGAATCAAAAACGGCAGCAAATGATACCTCAAACATCCTCGCCCACCTTGTAAACCATTTTCAATTAATCTCTAAAATTCTCAATTACAAATCCAAAAATAAACCCTCTCATAACCTTCACTAGCTCCATGATCCCTGACATTTTCTCACTCACTTTTTCCTTTCTCTACGCACTTCTTACCTCACTTGAACTTATCACTTAAACTTACTCTCTTTCTCTCTTACTTACTCTCTATATCTACTCACTTACACACACTCACTTACTTACACAACTAACTCTCAATCTCTCCTCACTAACTTACTATTCACCACCTCCCCCTACCACTTCATGACATTTGAAATCCGGTAAGTGGGTTAAATATCTAAGGTCCTGCCAGATGGTCACGGATCGGAAGAATGGAGATCCGTGACCATCTGGCAGGACCGACACTCATCCGAAAACCATACCAAGTAAATTAGATAGTAAAGGTGGTGAATAGTATTATTTTACATTTGTTTTAACATCTATTTTACTTAATGATACCATACTGGAAACAATATACAACATGTCATAATACCTATTTTTAGAAAATTCAGAACAAACTTTCCTCCTACAAATTAAGGACTACTTCGCCCATACAAAACTAAATATTTCCTCCTCAAAGAACAAACTGGAACATCCAAGAAAACCCTAAGAACGATCCCATCCACCACCCGATCTATAAATCTAATTATTTTTTTGACAACCTTTTTTAAAATTAAACAGAACCACTTTAGAGACCTTTACAGGAGTTAAAGTTGTAACAGCTGCACGTCCTTTCCCTTCTACTTTCTTTGTAATTATTCCAATTTAAACGAGATAATCAATCACCTTTTTGAAGATTGAATACAAGATACTTTTACCCTCGTCTAATGACGACTCGATTACTTGAGCAATTACCCTTTAAACAGCAAAAAACTTAACCTAGCAAACTAACAAAACAACAATCTATTACCGACAGATAAAAATGGTACGACTATGGCACATTAAAATTTGTCATTAAATCTATTTTTATCCATCAGGCTCAAGAGGGGAATCCTTTCTAATGTGCATCATTCTTTGGGAAAACCGAACGACGGATTTCTCACAAAGTTGAGACGATTCTACGACACCCATTTCTTTGTTTGAAACAAAAGTTTTCATCATAGCCTTATGGCTTTTTACCAAGACGTTACGACAAGTAATATACGTTTTAGCATTCTTACCACGGCCAAATGTTTTTTTGATAATCTTTTTCGACCGTTCCAAAACAGCTTGAAAACTTTGTTTGGCCATTCCAAAAAGCTTTGCTAACTCACGGATGGAACCTTGTATATAAGGTTCATTAGCCGTGCAATGTGCTTCAAGATAGTCGATAATATCTTGTTCACGCTCATACAAATGACTTCTCTTTCGCTCCTCACGCGGTTTTTTAGGTGTACGAATACAAAATCTATATTCCATTTTCACACCGGCCAATTCCTCGACATAGGCCTTGCCTGGAGCCTTATAGTCTGATTTCATGGCACTTTTAATAATCGCTCGGACCTCGCGATTCGGAATCGGATGCTTCAGTTGTGAATTCCATTCATCCATCTGATTATAGATTTCTTCTTCTGTTTTCCCCTCATATTTCATGGCTAAAGAAAGGGTGAAAATCGCGTTATTACGCCCTAATACACCTTTTGAACCTTTAATCATCACGTTTTGAATAATGGCTTGAATCGCTGGGTCATCCATAATACCAGCTTGTCCAAAAATTCGGCTTTGATGTTTCCCTTTTACTGCAGCTGGTCTTTTGGCTTTTCGAGATCGATCTTTCGCCCATGTGAGTAACCATTCTGTGTTCACCGGCTTAGCATAAAAAAATTCAATATTGTCTTCTTTTGGAAAACGAAAATAACCTAAAGGATTCGCACCAGCATCTGCTCCTACAGCGTTAACAAAAGCTTGTTTCACCTCTTCTGCAACAAATTTTCCGGCTCGACGTGCTTTATGGCTTCCGGCAAACGGTGATGATAAAACATAAAACCATTGCATGCCTCGAGGTGTTGATAAAATTAAGTTAGGAGAAGGCAATCCAAGCATAGCTGCCGCATAATGGATTTCTTGTATACTGATCTTTTTATCAATCTCAACACCGATACATGTAATAAAGCGCAAATTCTCAGCGTTCCGGCCGACATTGTTACGTTTACCCCACATATAGACTTGTGGTGTCCAATGACTGAAACGATCCATCTGGCGCTCAAGTGTCCCAAAACTACTAACAACAATCGATTGGCCGTTCATCAGATGTTCCTTACTATATGTAACATGGATCACCCCAACTTCACGTGCCTTTTCTCGTACTTTTTCTCTTTTCCGTTCTTCAACACTCCAATGCGATGGGTCCCCTTCAAACAAAGCTCCATGTATCATAAAACGAATGATATCCATTTGAGTATAGTCTAGTCTTTCATCAATGATTTTCAGTGCTTCCATGTTTTGTTCCCCTTTCCAGGACAAACAAAAAAGACCGTTAGCAAGCTAACCCTTGCCCCCGGTCTATCTGCACTGAAAACGCCGTAAAAACTATATTTTTACAAGAAAAACCTTGCAAATCCCAAAAAATATATGTTATTATTAAGCCATGGAATGGCTATAATAATAATGGGATTTCTGATCATGTTGTTGGCGCAACATGATCTGGCGTTTTCAAGCTAGTTGGTTTGGCGACCGAGTAGGGGCTAGCTTGATATTTTGTAAATGATCGTGTTGGCGCACGATCATTTACTTTTTTTTTGTCTTTTTTGTTAGTCAATTTTTTTACCTAATCTATAAAATATCGGCAATATTTGCTAGTAGTTCCTTCTTTCAATTTAAACTATACACCAGATTCAATTTGGAGTAAACCCCGAATTTTCGGGGTTTTTATTTGTATACAAATTGCATACAAAATGAAAATCAGATTGACTTTTGCATACAAAAAGCATACAATAGGGATCAAGAAGAAATATTAACCATTTTTAAAGGAGAGATTTTCCATGAATCTAAGGCTAGCTGCTATTGATATTGGAAATGATGCTGTCAAAGCATATCTAGGAAACATAGAGAATTCTATTTATATTCCTAATGTAATCGCAGAGATAAAAAATCGAGACATTATTGAAATGGAAAAAGATCCATTAAATGCTCTACATGTAGAGATTACTTCATCAGCTTTAAAACAAAAGCATGGTTATTATGCGGTTGGAAAACTTGCTGCCAAATACCCAAATAACGATGAGCTAACGCCAGATGTAGATAAATCTGAAAGTGACCAACCTATTGTTTTGTTATTAACAACACTTGCTTATGATGCAGTAAAACATTTTCCTGAAAAAGATGGCGTGATAGAAGCTACATATCTTTTATCTACCGGATTACCTCTAGATGAAACAAAAAGAGGAAAAACGAAAGATTTTCGAAAAAAACTAAAAACTGCTCAACATGAAGTTAGATTCTTACAAACTCCTAATCTTCAAGGAAAGACTGTTCACATTAAATTTGAACAAGTACTTGTGAATACGGAAGGCTATGCCGCCTATATTGATCTCACTACAAATAATGATGGTTCAACGAAAAATGAAGAACTGTTTGGCAAAACAATCTTAATTAATGATATTGGTGGTCTATCCACTGATTCTGCTATTATCACAAGTGAATCTGAAGTTGATAATGAATATAGTGATGGTATTAAAAAAGGTGTTTCCACATATTTAGACAATATTATTCGGAAAGTCTATACAAAATATAAATACAACATTAAAAGCCGAAGAGCTCTTGTAGAAATCATTACAAATGAAAATCCGGAGGAACAATATCATATTTGGGTGGATGGAAATCGTGTTTCTATTAAAGATATAGTGGATGAAGAACTTGGAACACTAGCTAAAGAAGAATACAAATTAATTAAGAATATCTGGCATAACGTTCCAGAGATTCGCCTGTCCTATCAGATTGGTGGCGGCTCGCTTATTCTCCGTCCATATTTAACAGAACTGAACCAACAGGATAAAAACTATCCTCTGCGCTTTGTATCAAAAGAAGACAGCATTTGGATGATTGCTCGAGCATATTTCAAGATTTTATTGATGTACTGTAATAGCAAAGGAATTGAAGCTGCTGCCACAGCTGAGTGATGATAATGGAACAATTTGGTCCAGGTAAAACGATATCTTTCCGATTACCGAGTGATACTCCAAAACACGTTAGTGATTATCTTACAGAACGAAAGCAAAAGCTCGGACGGAAATTTAGCAGCGAGATCGCACCAATATTTATAGAAGCCATCTCCCAACAAGTATTAAAAACAACAGATGAGGATATATTAACGATTCCTCTTCTAAAAGGCTTTACAAAAGAACAAAAAGAATGGCTACGACATCCGAATACTCGAGCATTAATTGGACAAATACTTTATCAATTTGTGCAAGATCCTTTAAAACCTATTGATTTGGGATCTATAAAAATTGAGCAAAAGGAACCAAAGAAAACAAATCAATCTTTTAAACCTCCTGAAAATATTTCAAATTTTGCAAAGAAAACATTTCTAAATTTTGACGATGATGATTGATTTCTCCCCTACTTTAGGATGTAGAATAAAATTCAATTAAAATATAAAATCTAGACAATTTTTTATTAAAAATAAGGAAACCCCATCATTTGAGATGGGGTTTTTTGTTGAACGATTTTTACAAGGATATTCATTCTGGAAATCGAATTCAACAATATGGTATGTCAACACTAAACTAGACAATTTTTTTAAGGTGTTCCTTTTTGTATTCAATAGGGCTTAAATACCCCAGTGATCCGTGAATTCTTATATGATTAAACCAATGAACATAATCGTCTAATTCCAACTTTAACTGTTCTAAACTTTCAAAATATTTACCTTTTACAAATTCTGTCTTGATAATTTTAAATGTGGCTTCGGCTACTGCGTTATCATATGGGCAACCTTTCATGCTTAACGACCGTTTAATCTCGAATGTATCTAAAGCTTCATCGATTGTCTTGTTTTTAAACTCGTTTCCTCGGTCTGTGTGAAATAGTTGAATTTGTCTTAAATCAGCTTTAATCGTTGATAAGGCTTGGTAGACTAGTCCAGCATCTTTATTAGGACCGGCACTATGTCCAACAATTTCTCTATTATAAAGATCAACAAATAGACATATGTAATGCCAATTTTTTTGGACCCTTACGTATGTTAAATCACTGACTACAACCGTTAATTCCTTTTGTTGATCAAATTCCCTATTCAACACATTTTCAACTTTAGATTCATTACATTTATCCACATGTGGCTTAAACTGGGCAACTGTATATTTTGATACTAGCCCATTTTCTTTCATGATTCGGCCAATACGTCTTCTGGATGCAATTTTACCGAGTTTTTTCAACTCATGTTTTATCTTACGAGTGCCATAGTTCTGGCGGCTTTTATGAAAAATATCGACGATGGTAACCGTAAGTTCATCATCTGATTTGGATTGTTCTTTTGCTTCATAATAATAAGTGCTTCTTGGGAGTTGTAGGACGTCGCACATTGCTGATATCGAGTATTTGTGACGATTATTTTTGATCACATTTACTTTCGTCCTAGTATCAGCGCAGCTTGCTTTAAAATATCATTCTCCATCAGTAAACGCTGATTTTCTTTACGGAGTTTGATCAACTCTTCTTCTTCAGGTGTTCGGTTATCCTTCTCTTTAAATGAACCAGAGGTTTGGCTCTGTTTCACCCATTTGTCCAATGCAGAAGGAGTTAAATTGTATTCACTTAAAATGTCTTTTCTAGGCTTTCCATTTTCATATAGTTTGACCATTTGAGCTTTAAATTCATGAGTAAATGTTCTTCTAACTCTTGTTATATCGGTGCACCTCCATTAACTGAATGAGATGAAGTAGACTTCCAAATGTAGTGGGTAACCACCGCAACTTGACAAGGAGCCTCTACGGGCATGCTTTCCCAGCCAGGAAACCAGATGATGAAAATATCTGGCTTGCCATACCAGGCTAGCATACCCGCCTCTCCTAGTAAAGTTGCTGGTATGGGATCTCTTATGCTTGATTAGCAGTATACCCAGATTGGATGGTTAGTCTACCTGACCTTAATTTTTTTGTCCAGTTAAGTGTAGCCGATTCAATAATTAGCTTCCACATATGTTTTACAATTTATATATAGAACACAAATGGTGGTTAATATATGGTCAGATACTCTACAAATGATACATAATTGTAGTGAACTGTAGTTGGTCTAAGATCGACAATCCCTATGAAATACATTACTGGAACAAAGTATTTGATTAACCCAAACAAATCCTAGATTGTGGTTTACATGTATTATATGATCTATATAGGTTTTACATCTGGAAAATACATAAAGGATTCGTTATAATTCACTTTTTCTTAATAATAAAAATTTAATTTTTTTAATAGTGATTGTAATTTACATATGGCCCATTGATTATTTGTAATCTACACATAAGATCAAACAGGTTATTGTTTGTTGATTACATGTGAACCATAGATAACAAATGAGTAACTTTTTGTTCTTCACATGTTGTGTAAAGATTACATGTGTTCCACAGTAAAAAACCGGATTGTGTTTCACATGTGTAATATGATCTATATAGATACTACAATTGAAGTTTACATAAAATATTCGTGTGATCCACATATGTCAAGTTATATATATGTGAACCAAAATGTATTCTACATAAAGATAAGTATCTATATATCGACTATAGCTATTAAATATGTTATAGCCTATATGTGTCTTATGATCTTTACATAGTTGAGACCATTAGAGAGTTTGTGTTCTACAAGTTTTGTAAAATCTACATATTGACTACAAAACTATAAATTTAGTACGTAAATTTATAAGTGATAGGGAGGCAGTATTGTGGAAGAACAATTTTTTAAAATTAGTGATTTTGCAACCAAAATAGGTAAGCATGTTAACACGGTTGACGGGTGGTTTAAAAAGCTTGAGGAACAACACATTCATTATATAAACCGGATAAACAATGAAAAAGTTTATGATCAACTCGATCTAAAGATTGCCTTATTCATTAAACAAAAACGGGAACAAAAATGGTCTCTCGATGCCATTTTTGAGGATTTGGAGAATCATTTCGATTTACGGCCGTTTCCAATAGAAGAAGAACCGAAAAATAATGTCCTTGATTTAAATGTAATAAAGCGCCAGATTGCAGAAGAAGTGAGAAAGGGGATAGAGGAAGCAGCTGCAGCACAGCTAAAGGAAATTAAAGATGAATACGATAAAATGATGATGCAATATATGGTTCAAGTAGAAGAGCAATATAAAAAAATCATGAAACATTTACCTGATCCCGAGGACTCTAAAAAAACAAGACAACAACAAATTACTGATTTAATCACTAGAAGGCGAGTAGAATCAATACTAAAACGAGAAGCGCTAGAGCTGTGGGAGCAAAAACCAGAATCAGAGAGACTTAAGAAGGTAGGGCTGTTTAGTAAAATTGAAGATGTTAACAAAAGGGATCGTTTTATCGAAGAATACATTGATCAACACTTTGAAGAATATATGAGAAAAGAATTGGGGATCGAATAAAACTGTTAAAAACATCTTATCTTAGGTTCTGGTGTAAAAACTTCAAAACAATTGCAAGTAATCTTTAAATCTTAGACATACTGATACTATCAGTCTAAAAAACTATCTTTCTATAAATATACCATTTTATGAAAATGATAGCTTTTTATGAATAATATCATTTAGACAAAACCTAATTAAGACTATTCCGACAATAACATTTTAAGAAGCGCTGAAAAGATTTTAAGTTTGGTTTTAAAGGAAAATTACGGTAAAAGGCGGTTATGGAGATAAGTTTCGAGTTGTTTTTTGAATGACAAAGTAAAAGATGCTCTTCAGTTATGGTTAAAGGAGAGAAAAGAAAAAGGGATTGTCCATGATTTTCTCCAATCATATCCAGCAATGCCACGCATATAAAAAGAATAAGAATTAGACTCACTTGAAACTCTATCTATACTAAGAAGGAAAACCTTTTATTAGGTCATGATTATAGAACGACTTAGAGCCATAAATTTTAATTGAAATGAATACAGGGAGAGGAAAATATGGCAATAAGACCACCGGTGTTGCAAAGAGGAGACACGATTGGTTTGGTTACACTTGGCAGCCCTCTTGATGCTAATATTATTAATACCCGAGTACAAACTTTGATAGATTTGGGCTTTAATATAGTTTTGGGCAGACACGTTTATTCTTATGAGGGCATCGTAGCTGCATCGGCTGAACAAAGAGCCGAAGATGTAATGAACATGTTCAGAGATCCGAAAGTCAAAATGATATTACCAACAAGAGGAGGGACAGGAGTTCAGACCATTCTTCCTTATCTAGATTATGACGTCATAAGAGAGAACCCTAAAATTATATCTGGTTATAGTGACTTAACAGTGCTATTAAATAGTTTGTATCAATTTAGTAATTTAATTACATTCCACAGCCTGATGCTTATTGATTTTAGATTAGACACACCTGCTTATAATTTTAATCAATTCTTTGAAGTAACCTCTACATTTATTTCTCCTAGGATTATCCAAAACCCACCGGATAAACCTCTGATGAGTTTAGTACCAAACAATGTAACGGGTCCAATAGTTGGTGGAAATATGACTTCTTTAGTCAATACCCTTGGTACTCCATTTGAAATTGATACACAAGGAAAAATACTTTTTTTAGAAGAAATCAATTCACCTACTACAACAATTTTTCGGTATCTAACTCAACTATTAATGTCAGGAAAATTCCAAGATTGTCTTGGTATTATCATGGGAGAATGTACAAATTGCCTTGTATCTTATGATACAACTTATGAAGATTTAATTAATGAATGGCTAGTTCCCTTAGGAAAACCTCTGATGGTCAACCTTGCTACAGGGCATAATTTTTATAAAGCTGCTATTCCAATAGGTTCTACTGTTAATCTCAATACGATAGATAATACATTGACTGTACTTGAACCAACCGTTTCTTTTTGATATAAAATATTTTGTTTAAAGAAGATCATTAGTCATCTCAATCGGTTCCAAACATCGCAAAAAAGCTCCAAAGAAAAAGAAGAAGCCCAATATGTTAAAGAAAAACCAGAATACAGTCAAATACCAATGTTTACAATATAATATGATTAAAAAAATCCTATAGAAGAATATGAAGTGAACTTTACATTAACATAAATACAATTATTCAAGGACCTGGCACTAGATACTTTTTTATATAAGAATAGCCCTACTCCCAATAGTTATTTACTAGGATGCATGAAATGATTAAACGCTCACATGCCATAACACCAATTCATCAATCTTACGATTTATTCATGCTGTATTAATACGAAAAAAGGCTATATTATCTTCAACATTTGAGCTTCAATTCTTACTTATAATCATCTTCTTCATCGTTTTAAAGGCATATTATCTCAATCTGCCTTTTTCTTTTTAATATGAACTAAACAAGGATTTCATATCAATAGTAACCTCCAAACCTGCCAAAACAAGAACATCCTACAATGATAAGTAGAACGAATAAAACAACGACAAAAGCAAAAGCGTTTCCATATCCATCACTCATAATTAACACCCTTTTTCACAAATAATGGTCGTTAAAGAAAATCCCTAAAAAGAAAAAAGCCTATCCAGTAGGATAGATCAAAAGAAAAAACGGATGTTTTTTCTTCCATGCGTAGAGCTGTCACCAGCTGGCAATCCAGCCAGTGCAGTTCTTGCTTTACTTCTTGAATTGCTTCAGCGCTTCCTCTGCTTCGCTGACGCTTGAAAAATAATCGCTCAACCTGTCATAAGGCATCGGAATATCATCTTTTATGATTTCTCTTCCGATGTAATAACCTGCTGCGGATTTCATCACTTTCGGTTCATTAATGGTTTTCCTTTGGTTCATGTCGCTTTTCTCCTTTCAAACAAGGGGCAAAGCCCCTTTTGCTTTTTTTCTTTTAGAGATAACCTTTTTCCTTCAAGCTGACATATTTTCCGGTATAGCTCACAATTACATGGTCAAGAACTTCTATTCCGATAATTCTTCCGGCTTCTGCAAGTCGCTTTGTAACCTCTATATCTTCTCGGCTTGGTGTCGTGTCTCCACTTGGGTGCTGATGACTGACGATAATAGAAGCCGCGTTGTTAAGGATTGCCGCTTTCATCACTTCACGTGGATGAACAATACTTGCGTTTAAGCTTCCGACATGCGCTCTGTGAAGCCCAACCACTTCATTTTTTGTATTGAGCATCATCACAAGAAAAACCTCTCTGTCTTCGTCTGCGATGTATGCTGTCGCTAATTCTGCCGCATTTTCTGGATTGTAAATTTTATGAACGACAAACGATGCTGAAACTTCTCTGATTTCCTGCTTAATCCGAAGCACTTCAAAAATCGGTTGCCATTCCATCAAATAACTCCTCCTTTGATTTTTCTCCTTGCCTTCCGAAGCGATTTAATTCCCCAAAAGGGGATTAATTTTGCCCTTTGGCATGGAGAACGAAAAACACACATAGACAGACGGTCAAGGGAATAAGCACAAAAAGTTTTTGCGGTTACGAAGTGCTTTTAAGCAAAAAGTTTTTTGCCCCTTGAACGGCCTGGCTTGACGACTTAGCTTCCAACAGGTTGAGGGCACAGCCTAGGAGGCTCGACCTATTGGAAGGTTAGTCGGCTTTGTGATGTTTTACGATTCGGAAGGCAAAGGGCAAAGTTCAATCGTAGGAGCACAGCAAGCGACCCGATTCCTGGCGTTAGCCGGGAATTTTCCTTTTTCCTTCCTTGAATGAGCTTTGAAAGGTTTTCCCCGTCATCGTTCGGGCGTTAAAAAATTGACAGGAACCTACGGAATGTAGGCGAAGTAATGAGCCGTACAGTCCGTGGTTATCGGCGATTTTAGACCGAAGCGAGATGCTTATGAGCTGTTAGCGACAATAGGAGCTTACAGATCGTTAGCAGACCCTTGCGGTGACCCAAAGATTTAGAAACTTAAAAAGACAATAAAAAAGGAAGGAATAATCTCCTTCCTAAAAACATGTTTATGAAATGCACTAGAACGAAACGAAATACTATTTCCTTTGCTTTCTGATCTGTTCGTAGTGCTGCCGCCCAAAAAAATATTTTTGTATTTTTATTGAAAATTTTGTCAATAGTATTCCAAATATTTCAGATTTTTTGCATAATATTGCAAAGAACGTTTTTATTTGAAGAAATGGTAAAAAGATAATGGATGATAGGGGAATTTGTATGATGTTTAGTTTTTCAATCAACGAATTAGAAGAAAGAATTAATCAGCTTAAAAAAGAATTGATCCAGATCTCTGAAGCAACCGGCTTAAATAGCTATGACACCCTTTATTGCAGCCAGAAATTAGACAAACTAATCACGATGTACCAAAAACAATTACAACTTTCTTATAAAAAATAAAGATAGAAAAATGAAAAAGTCCTTCCAATTTTGTTCAAGCGCTTACAAAAGTGATCATTCCGTCCGGCTACATAGCAGCTGATGGAATGGAGAATACTGTATCATTAAGCAACTTTGATACAGTCGCCTTTTTGGGATTGTTAGGGCTAAAGGATGTCAATAAAGGCATTGTTATTTTTCCTTCCTATTCCACTTATCTAACCAATCCTGAATAGATTCTGATACATTGCTCGCCCCAATCTTTAACTCGTCAAATAGAAAAGACAGCAGCGCACTCCATGAAATCTCTTCCTCATAAGGATTGTTTGTATTGATGAATTTCATTACTTTTTTTAGTTCTCTCATACGTCCATCATCAAGATGCTGTTTCAGATAGTCACGAACATACTCATTGATGAAATCCGAATTCCGGACACTTGCATCCAAAAGTAATGCGGTTGCTCGCGAAGGGGTAACATCAAGCGCATAAGCAAGGGCAGTTAAATTCTCATAAGTTCCTTGAGGTAAGCGTATTGTAATACGCTCACTCTGGCCAGCTGAAGCTCTCTTTTGTAATGAAGGGCGGTCTAGGTCTCCCATGTATAAAGTATTCTTCAATCGGACAGGTCTTCGAAAATGCTGCGATAAATAATCCATCACTTTCCTTGAGACAAGCCCAGCTTCACAAATGGTCTCGGCCACATCTTTCACCGGCGTATTTGTAATATAAGACAATCTATAAATACATTCTTTAAGTTGAATGGTGATTGTCGGTTTCACATCTCGTTTTTTATCTGATCGGGTACGTCTCTCCTTCTCTTTTTTCATCGATTTCCCCTCCAAAATCCAAACTTAAGTTTAGGACACTGTCTTTTTGTCCCTGGTTTACTACATGTATATGGGGAAGGATGGGGGAGCATGTATATTTTTTTTCATTCCTGGTGAAGCTGGTTAAAAACAAATCCGGACGAGCCGGGAAGGAGAAAAAACGATGAAGAAACAAGAGGCTGCCGCATTGGCTAAGAAAATGATTGATAATGCAAACAAATATGGACTGCCACTTAAAAAAAAGAAGAAAAAATAACGCCTAATGTAAGGCGTTATTTTTTGTAAGTTTATTACAATAATAAATAGGTGTAAATTTCCAATAGATAAAAATGCAAAAAATAAGTCTAGGACACTTCGAAACTGTCCTAGACTTAAACTCAAATCTGCTGTAAGGAGAAACCTCTTTCCACCCATTAAAACGTACTATTTATTTGATTTAAACCACTTCATTCGACTTCCTCGAAACCTAGCCATGCAACCAAACTTTCATCTGTTAGCTTATGCCTGCTTTAATCAAAAAACGGTAGATAAAAAGGAAGATTATCTAATCTGCCTTTATCTTTTTTTAATCCCAATTAAATAAAAATTTTTATTAATAGAATCCGATGAAGCAAGAACATCCTACAATGATGAGTAGAACGAACAAGACAACGATTAACGCAAATGCAGTATTATCTCTAAATCCATCACTCATAAATTACACCTCCAATTCCCTTTGAATAGTCGTTCTTTAGAATAGTTTTTTTCTCGTCCCAATAAAACTATTCGATCTTCTTAACCATTAAAAGAAGCAAGAACAACCTACAATAATTAATAGAACAAACAATACGACGATTAAAGCAAAGTTAAAGCGGCCGAAACCTCCGTAGCCGTAACCACCGTAACCTTTACATCCGCAACCACAGAAACCCATAATAGCTCACCTCCTTTTGCAAGCCTTATTATGGGGTCCCACCAACAAAACGCGGAAAACATACGCTAAGCAAATTTCGACATGAAAAAAGCCGATTTTTCCTACGCTAAAGGAAATATCGGCTTTTATTTTATATGTTAACTTTTGTAAATTCCCCAAAATATACTTGTCTACGATAGCATAACATTTTGTTAAAGAGGAAGAATTAAAAAAAGATCGTTAGTTAGTTCAGGGAGTATTTTTATGTCAACTTCTTCAGCATTATACTTAGATTTTAGAATGTTATCTATCTGATTCAAACTGGATTTATTAGGTATATTTAATTATTTATATTTCTTATTAGCTTCTTTTTCATTATACCCATATAGTGCCAGTGATTTGCGAAAGTTTAAAGGAAACGACAGTATCGGTCACGAATATAATTTGTCGCTGTTAGTTTCGTTTCCGAAGTCAACGCCATTAAATATGGCTCCTAACACTCTAGCACGATTTGAGATTTAAACTCTGATGTGTATCGTTTTTTGTTCATGAACCTACTTTAACATCTCCTCATTTCGTGTCTAGTTTTATGGGGTCCATTATAAAAGTTCCCACCAAAATTTACAAAATGAAATAAGCTGACTAGAAAAAGTCGCTTTTAACGATCTTTTAAGTCAGCTTTTAAAACTAGTTTTTCACTATAAAATCAAGTAAATGGCTATTTTCTACCGGAATCTCGTACAGAAGGTTAAATTCTTGATTATCAATTACAAGGACACTTTCACTTTGTTCATTTACTCTAAGTATATAAATTTCCTTTTTATCATTGTCTTTGTATAAAATTCTATAATTACTATTTGACTCAATATAGTCCCTTTTTAAAGGCTGAAATTTAGGCTTCTCTTCAAAAGTCATTATCCCTAAAATAGAACCTTTAGTCTGGCTATATAAGCTGAATAACGCTTTATTCATGTTTAATAATAACGGAGGACTTTCTTCCATATAAAAAATATCCTGTTCAGACATTTCAGTAAAGGGTTCATGTATATTATATTGAAAGTTTTTATCATATACAAATATTTTTCCGAAATCCCCCAAAATAAATGCATTTTCTTCGGTAGAGTAAATAGGTGTTAAGTCTGTAGCCTCAGCTGGCAATTTGTATTCAACATTTTGATTCTGTAAATCAATAACTCCTAATCCAGAATTTTCATATTCATTATTTTCATTAACTTGCCCACTGGTGCCGTAAAGAATTTTATTGTTAAACTTCAAAAGAGGAGACCATTTAGGAGCATGACCATATTCAGTTTCAAAGCTTTTTTTAGTAGAGTAATTGGAAATTGATACGTTAAATTCATTAGTATCAGCTTGAATATTTTGATCACCAGTTTTATGAGAAACAAGAGTCTGGAATATGGTATCATCCCCATAATGCATGATATGGTCAACGCCGACCTCATAATCGAAATAGTCAAGGGTAACCTTTTCAAACTTCTTTTTGGTAATATCGTAAGTATAAAAGTAATTATCAATTGTTGGTTCACCAAAAAGAGAAATGTATAGTTGATTTGGGTTATTTGGTTTTTGGTGAACACTCATTCGTCGAAAATCACTATCTTTTATTTCATATTCACGTACAATATCACCGGTTGTAGTTACTTCCTTTACAATTGTGTTTTTTTGAGAAATTCTACTATCTGCTGGATAGTACAAAAGGTAATTTTCTCCATCGCTAGAAACAGGTTCAAAATTCTCAATGCCATGTACAATAATTTTTTCATTTGTATCTAAAGAAACAGTCTTGAAGATAAAATAAACACCCAAAACAATTATTAATATACAAGTTCCTAATATCAATGATGCGTATTTTTTATTCATAATTCTCCTTAAAAAGAATTAGATTTTTCCTGGAAGTGTCGTACCCCAATCCTTTATAACGCGCGTGTTCGCGTCCAATAAGATATCACTAGGGATTACCGCCAAAAGACCATCAATATAAAAGGCTCTTGAAGATTGGAGGTTATAACCAACACTATCCCATTGTGCATTTGTTAGTTTAGAACAATACCATTTATCAGTTGACCATATTGTAGTTTTTAGTGCGTACGGTTCATTTACTTGTTCTAAGCCATAATTAACTGCATTTCTACGTTCTGTGGTTGTAGCGTTTGTCCCAAGTTTAGTAGTAACTTTTAGTTGTTTAATACCACTGGCCCCTTTCCATAAGTTACTTCTATTCCAATGGTGTACTTTTGCTCCATTATTTGCAGTTTTAGAAGCTTCTATAACATAATAATCAGTGGTTGATAAGACTGCTGTATGGCCAGTAAAAGACTTTTCGCCTATTGCATTGCTATTACCAGAACCATAATATAGTATATCTCCATAGCGCCAACTTGTAGCTAGAGTCTGAATACCATTATTAAAGTATGGGGCGGACTTTATATCCAATTCTCCAAGTTTATCATTTAGTTCGCTATACTCCTCCAAATCATAAAATACATCTGTCTCTAGTGATGTTAGATAGTCTTCAACATCAATATGAATCTGATTCACTTGGTTAATAAATTCCTCTTTATTTTCCGGCGTAATTTTAGCAGATAATAAGAGTAATTCATCGATTGTATCAATCTTTTTTTCTAATTCGTTTACAATAGAATCTTCTATTGCGGTCACTTCTGCGTAAGCACTATAGGGACTAAGAATAAGTCCAGTAAGTAAACAAGAAATTACGATCTTTTTAAAAGATTCATCACCACATTTTGTGATTTAACCCAAAAAATAAGGAAAACACTCACGAATTCCTGGCAATAATGTTAGCGTGACTTAACATAACAGGAGGTTCAAAAGTGTTTTCCGTATCACTAGATTTGCCAGAATTTGAAGTTGTTAAACAAGTATTTCTTGAAGATTGCAATCTGTTACATGTTGAGAAAAATACGATGGAAGAACGTTGTACTTTTTGCGGCTTTTTTACCAGTAATGTCCACGACTGGCGGACAAGAAAGGTTCGTGACTTGTCCGTATTAGGTAAGCCCCTTTTCTTATTAGTCAGAGTGCATAGATACCGTTGTCACAACTGTAATGAGGTATTTTCACAAACATTTGAATCTATCAGTCCTAATAAGCATCAGACCAATCGATACAGAGAATATCTGTATCAAATGTGCATTTGCTCTACTATTCAAGAAGTAAGTCGAAAGGAAAAAGTTCCTTATACGACAGTAGAAAGAATTTTTTATTCCATCGCTAAAGAAAAAGAAATGGAGCATTTAGAACATCTTGATAGTGCTTTAGAAAACAATGAACTAGTCCTTAGCCTTGATGAGATCGCTGTTCGAAAGGGTCACCGATATGAAACCGTTCTAATGGATGCCCAATCCGGCAGTGTTCTTGGTATGGAACATCAACGTAGTTATGATTCTACTCTAACCTTACTCTCCAAGGAGATCCTGGCTAATAAGTGTGTTCAAACCGTTGTCATGGATATGTGGGATCCCTTTCATAAAGCTGTTAAATCTATATTCCCAGAGGCCTGTATCGTCATTGATAAATATCATGTGGTGCAAAAGGTGACACATGCACTTGACCAAGTTAGAAAGAAAACTCCTGGACTAAAAAAGGGACGGTTTAAACTCTTGAAAGGTTCTGAAAAGTTAACGGCTAATGAAAAACAACAATTAGACGAGATGCTCAAAGAGCATTCAGAATTGTCATATGCCTATTTTCTAAAAGAACTCTTTAGAGAAATATACCAAGTGAATGACTATGATACAGCTGATTCACTCTTAGAAGAATGGATTCAACTCGCATGGAGCAGCCCATTTCCTTCATTTCATCAAGTTGCCAAGACGATAGAAAATTGGAAGGCACAAATTTTACAATATTTTCTTACACCTTTTACGAATGGCCGGATTGAAGGTACAAACCATAAGATTAAGAACATCAAAAGACGTGCTTTTGGCTTCAGAAACCTTGAAAGATTTCGGCTACGTGTATTTTTGGAATGTACAGGTAAAACTTATAAAAATCAGGTTGCTTAACCTTGCCCTCCATCAGCTTTCCGCATTGTAGTTGGTAGAATGGAAGCCGTCAAGGAAAGCACTTGACCGCTTCCATTCTACCAACTTAGTGGTCTGCAAGCTGACGAAGGAGCTACTCTAGATTGAGTATCAATCTTGCTAACTTATTTCCGGAATTGTGTGAACATCACAGAATATGGTGATGAGACTTTTAAAATTCATACGTGCTCCTCCAATCAAACTATTAGTTTTTGTAATTTTTCACAAATCATTATCTTGAGTCGAAAAGCCCCCTCTTATTTTGATATAAAACAAGGTTAGTTTATCATATTAAACTGTCAAAAATTGTCGTTTTTTGTGAAAGTATAGTTATTTAACAGATATTTCACATTTTAAAAGGTTTCTATGTTCAGTTACTCATCAATTAATGAACATGTAATTATAAAACTAGTTTTCTGCCTTTCTATACTCAATAATTGTTCATAAACCCTGTAAATAAATCTATGTTCAGATATTACCCTCTAATTAAGTTATGTTACAATAAAAACAGAATAATCAAAAAGGGATGAAATAAATGAAGGTAGGGTATGCGCGCGTTTCCACAGGCATTCAAAATTTAGATTTACAACTAGATGCGCTTAAAGAACATGGCTGTGAAGAGATATTTACCGATAAGATCAGTGGGGCTAAAGATAAACGACAGGGATTAGAAGATGCTCTCCGTTTTGTTCGAACTGGTGATACTTTAGTGGTCTGGCGCTTGGATCGATTGGGAAGGAATATGCAGCATCTTATTAAGATTGTCAATGATCTCAATGATCAAGGTGTTAGTTTTCATAGTCTGCAAGAAAACATTACAATGGACAAGGCTAGCGCTACGGGACAACTTATGTTTCATCTTTTTGCGGCTTTTGCTGAGTTTGAACGAAATCTTATTCACGAGCGCTCGGCAGCTGGTCGTGCTGCAGCAAGAGCCAGAGGACGATTAGGAGGAAGGCCGGAAAAGTTAGATAAGAAAGAATTAGAAATGTTAAAGACACTAGTGGCAAGTGGGACACCTATTACAGATATTGCCCAAATGTGGGGAGTTTCACGAACAACCGTTTATCGATACCTAGAAAAGCAATAAACTAAACTTATGAAGGGACGGGAGGAAATGGCATCAAGGGGAAAGGAACTGCTTACAGCTGATCAAAGAGCAGAATTTGTAAGAATTCCAGCTGATATGACCGAACGGGAACTAGAGACCTACTATACTTTTTCTCAATATGACATAGAGATTATTAAAAGGCATAGAAGAGATCATAATCGTTTGGGATTTGCTGTCCAATTATGTGTACTGCGCTATCCCGGATGGTCTCTCACAGACGTTGAACCTATACCAGATTATATAATCCAATATATAGCTAAACAAATCAATGCTAATCCTGATTCTTTTTCTTTATATGCCCAACGCGACCCAACCAAGCATGAACATATGGAAGAAATTCGACAGGTATACGGATATCAGAATTTTTCTGTAAGTACATATCGGGAATTAGCTCAGTACCTTTTGAAACATGCCCTTCAAAATGGCAATTCCATGTATCTACTTCGAACTGTTCAAGAAGAACTTAGGAAACGAAAAATAATTCTTCCTGGAATGACTACAATAGAGAGACTCGTGTGGGAAACTCGTCATAGGGCAGAGGAAAAGATTTTTAAATCCTTAACCGCCACTCTTTCATTGTGGCAAAAGCATAAATTGGATCAACTTATAGATCCTTTTGTAGAAAGCAGGAAAACCCCATTAGCATGGTTGAGAGAACTTCCCGGCCAATCATCACCTGATGCCTTTCTAAAAGTAATAGAACGTTTAGAATATATTCGAGAGTTGAAACTGCCATTAAACATAAATGAAGTTCATCCTAATCGATTACTTCAATTATCTCGCATTGGGGCTCGTTATGAACCCCATTCATTTCGTAGATTTAAAGAAAATAAGAAATATGCCATTCTTATAGCATACCTAGTAACACTAAGTCAGGATTTAATTGACCAAGCAATTGAAATTCATGATAGGCAAATGATGATTCTACAATCGAAAGGCCGTAAAACACAAGAGGAAATGCAAAGGGAAAATGGAAAAGCAGTTAATGAAAAAGTTGTTCATTTTGCAGATATTGGGGCTGCACTTATTCAAGCACGAGATGAAGGACTTGATCCATTTAGCACCATTGAAAAGGTAATGCCTTGGGATAAAATCGTTACTTCTGTTGAAGAAGCAAAAAAATTAGCTCGACCAATGGATTATGATTACCTTGATTTGCTAGAGAATCGATTTACTTATCTGAGAAAGTATACCCCTACTCTTCTGAAATCATTAGAGTTTCGTTCTACAAAAGCAGCAGAACCATTATTACGTGCATTAAAAACATTAAACGAGATGAATAAATCCGGAAAAAGAAAAGTACCAGATGGAGCTCCGTTAGATTTCGTCCCAAAACGATGGGAAAAACATGTGTATGACGAGGAAGGAATTATTAATCGACATTATTATGAAATGGCTGCCCTAACGGAATTAAAAAATCATATTCGTTCAGGAGATGTATCTGTAGTCGGTAGTAGGCTCCATAAAGACTTCGAGGAGTACCTTGTTCCCAAAGATGAATGGACAACAACCAATTTAAAGGAAACTAGATTGGCAGTTCGTTCATCAGCCGAGGAATATCTTGAAGAAAGAAGGAAGGCTCTAGCCAAACGCTTTACATGGATTTCAAATAACCTTGATAGTCTTGAAGGAGTAAATATAGAAAAAGCAAACCTTAGAGTGGATCGTTTGGAAAAGAATACCCCAGAAGATGCACGAACCTTCAGTTTATCCTTATATAATATGCTTCCAAGAATTAAGCTCACTGATCTTTTAATGGAAGTAGCACACTGGACAGGATTTGACGAAATGTTAATACACGCTTCCACCAATCGCCCTCCAAAGGGAGAGGAAAAGGTCATTTTGATGGCTGCACTTATGGCAATGGGAACGAATATTGGATTGACTAAAATGGCAGATGCTACACCTGGAGTTACTTATCACCAGATGGCCAATGCCGCACAATGGCGATTGTATGATGATGCTATAAATCGAGCACAGGCAACTTTGGTAAATTTTCAACACAAGCTTGCTCTAGCTTCTTATTGGGGAGATGGCACTACATCTTCATCTGACGGAATGCGAGTACAAGTGGGTGTTTCATCGTTGCATGCTGAAGCAAATCCTCATTATGGTACAGGAAAAGGGGCAACCATTTATCGATTTACGAGTGATCAATTTTCATCTTTTTATACTAAAGTCATTAATACAAATGCAAGAGAAGCTGTACATGTCATTGATGGACTGCTTCATCATGAAACTGAATTAAATATTGAGGAGCATTATACTGATACAGCTGGTTATACCGATCAAGTTTTTGGTTTGAGTCATTTGTTAGGTTTTCGTTTTGCACCAAGACTTCGTGATCTAGCTGATGCTAAACTATACACCATTCAAAAGCCAAGTGATTTTCCTGACCTAGAAAAATTACTTCGTGGACGGATTAACACAAAGATTATTCAGGAAAACTTTGATGACGTGCTCCGTTTAGCCCATTCGATTCGAGAAGGAAAAGTGTCTGGTTCGCTGATTATGGGGAAATTGGGGTCATACGCAAGACAAAACAAGCTAGCTACTGCCCTACGAGAAATGGGAAGAATCGAAAAGACTATTTTTATTTTAGATTACATATCTAATGAAGCTCTACGTAGGCGTATTCAACGAGGATTAAACAAAGGAGAAGCTATGAATGGTTTGGCAAGAGCATTATTCTTTGGAAAACGAGGTGAATTACGAGAACGAGGACTGCAAGATCAACTTCAACGCGCAAGTGCTTTAAACATTATAATTAATGCCATTAGCGTATGGAATACCGTATACCTTACCGAAGCAACAAATTTGTTGAAGGAAAAAGGGGATTTGCGAGAATACTTGCTAAAACATATTTCACCCTTGGGATGGGAGCATATCAATTTTCTTGGTGAATACACCTTTGATATGAGGAAAATAGCTAGTTTAAATTCACTGCGTCCTCTTATTCAATAAAATTAAAGCCGATATTTCTTTAGCGTAGGAAAAATCGGCTTTTTTCATGTCGAAATTTGCTTAGCGTATGTTTTGCGCTTTTTGTTGGTAGGACCCCTAAAAGAAACGATTATCCTGGCTTTGACGACGCTTCATCGTGTGTTGGGGAAACCAAGACGAATTGATTTCATCGATCAACGGGAGATCGTCATCCGTTTTGCGGAAAACATTTTACACGGAAAATCTGCTAGTGAAATCGGGAGAGTTATAGAAGAGACGATTTTGGAAATTGAACGTCAGTTAGAACAGGAGAAAAAAGAACAGCCGAAACCAAGCGTCTTTGAGGCCTTTAAGAAAAAATGGAACACGAAAAAAGAAACGGCTGCTACTGTTGAACAGCCAGTCTGGCGTTTCTCCAAGAAAAAATCGAATCTTTCGGCACCATATGAAAAGAAAAAGTCGATTTGGGATAATAAATACGTGTATCTTTCTGCTTCGGCACTCGCTTTTGTCATTCTCATTGGAAACTCAACAGGGGTATTTGATTTTTCCAAACCTGAAGAAGCAAAAGCTAAACAAGAACAGACAGAAGTCATTCCATCTAGTGAGCTTATCGGTATTTACCGGCAGGCAATTACGGGAGACAAACAAAAAGCGTTAGATCAATTGGAGCGATTGGGATTTGATAATCTGAGCAAGAAAGACCAAAAAGTGATGTTGAGTTTATATGAAGAGACAGGACAGCCCGAAAAAGCCATTAAGCTGAAGCCGGAATATGCAGAAAAAGTCGTGAACGACTTAGTTAGTAATCAAAAGTACGACGATCTACGAACGCTGCAAAGTAAAGTTGATAATCCGGTTGTTAATTTCGAGGTCGCTGTTCTGGATAAGAAGTGGGAAGATGTAATTCAATTAAAAGACAAAGTGAAAATGACCGAGAGACGGGAAAACCAATTATTAAGCGCATATCTTCATTTGGGAATGGATGAAGCTAAAAGATTGGCTGCGGAATCTCCTGAATTGAGCCAGAAAGTCCAGGATTTCGAGATGAAGAAAAAACAAGTCGAGGATTTGAAAATGCAGGTGCAACAGGTGCAAAAAAATGAAAAAGACGTGAAAAAACGTGATGAACAAGTGAAAAAACTGAATGAACAGATTAAGCAGCTGGAAGCAGCGATCAACAACATCTAAAAAGTGGAGAGGGGCGATCATTTCACCCTCTCCACTTCTTTTTTGGGAGGCTGGATGTTCATGTCTTTCA
Organism: Bacillus methanolicus; assembly: GCF_028888695.1. Classification (NCBI taxonomy): domain Bacteria; kingdom Bacillati; phylum Bacillota; class Bacilli; order Caryophanales; family Bacillaceae; genus Bacillus; species Bacillus methanolicus. The sequence continues at coordinate 44,323 of NZ_PNFF01000004.1, forward strand.
CGGGTTGCTGCATCCGTTGTATCATATTTTGAATAAACTCTTTATTGATTTTCTTAGGGATGAATCCGATTCGTTCGCGAAGGATGTTTTCGATGACAAAGCATTTTCTCGTCCAGTACTCATACTCCTTATACGTGTATTGTTCTGCATCGGAAAATTCCTTCGCTCCTTGCTTCATCGCCTGAATGAAAATGTACCGGTTGTTATACGTATCTGATCGTTCTTTTCGAGCTAATTTAAGAAGGTAAAGCAATTCGACAGTGGAGAGTTTCATCAGTTCAGGAGTGGGTTGTAACTGCTAAATTATAATCAACAGTTTCCGCCAGATAGAAATGAACACTTTTTTACCAATATTTATTTCAGCTAAGCTATGATAGATTCATATCTTTAGTTTAGCTGGAGGGTACGAAAGGTGGAAAAATTACTATTGTTTGTTGAAATTCATCAATTAAAAAAACAAGGATTTAAAGTAGCAGCTATCGCAAGAAAATTAGAGATTTCCAGAAACACAGTTTATAAATATTTGGATATGACTTTAGAGGAGGCTTCGGAGTGGATTTTATCTTTAGGAAGCAGAAGCAAGAAGTTAGATCCCTATCGCGATCGGATTATCAGTTGGTTAAAGGAACATCCTGATCTGTCTTCTGCTCAGGTGGAAGATTGGCTAAAAGAACGATTTCCTGCACTAGATGTTGCAGGAAGTACAGTCCGAGCCTATGTAAGTGAAATAAGAGACATCTATCATATCCCTAAAGTAGTTCGTATACGAACACATGAAGCTGTGGAAGAATTACCAATGGGGCAACAGGTGCAGGTGGATTGGGGAGAAGCCACCGTGAAGAATCTTGAGAATAAAGAAGTCAAATTATATTTCATTACCTTTGTCCTCTCCCACTCTCGTTACAAATATGTGGAATGGTTAGATAGGCCTTTTACAACGAAAGATACAATTCGGTGTCACGAGAAGGCATTTCAATTCTTTGGAGGAATACCCGAGGAAATTGTTTATGACCAGGACCACTTGATCACCGTAAGTGAAAATGCAGGAGATATTATCTTAACTGGGGAATTTCAAGCTTATAAGCAAGACCGTGGATTTCGAATCTACTTATGTAGAAAGGCAGACCCTCAGAGCAAAGGAAAAGTGGAGAATGTAGTGAAATATGTAAAAATGAACTTTGCAAAAAATAGAGTATTTCCAAATTTAGAGGCCTGGAATGAGAAGTGTTTAGCTTGGTTAGAAAGGACGGGAAATTACAATATACATCATACAACTAAAAAGAGACCGGTAGAAGTGCACGCCCTGGAAAAGCAACACTTAAAGCCAGTCTCCACCCTGCTTTCTTTCGAAAGCAACCTTGGCTCTAGTATAACAAGGACTGTTCACAAGGACAATGTTATAAAATATAAATCCAATCGTTATTCCCTTCCAATTGGAACTTATCGTCCAAGGGGAGATAATACGGTATATGTAGAAATTCAAGGAGAAGAGCTCATTATCAGAACAGAACCGCTAGGAGAAGTATTGGCAAAACACCCTTTATGTCATGGGAAAGGAGAATTGATAAAGAATCGCCAACATACAAGAGATCGATCAAAAGGAATTCAAGCCTACAAAGAAACCATTATTCGTCAGTTTAAAGATCAAGAAAAGGCTGAGCAGTTTATACATGAGGTAGGATGCCGTTATCCGAGATATATACGTGACCAGCTTCAAGTCATTCAATACGCCATCAGCCATTTTCGATCAGAAATAGAGGAAGCCCTAGCTGTTTGTATCAAAGATCAGTTATGGAGTGCCAATGACCTTCGGGATATTGCACAACACTTAACTCGATTAAAACAAGCAAAAACCCCTAATTCTCCTTCGATTCAAGAATCAAGAAATGATAACCCCGCTTTAAAAGCCTCAGCAGCAACTAGGGAAATGGATGACTATATAAAAATATTAGGAGGCGTTTCATGATGACAAGCACTGTACATACTCTACAAGATCAATTCCACCATCTTCGGATGGTGGAAACGGCTAATAAGCTGCCAGAATTGCTTCGTAATGCCGAGAGATCATCATGGACCTATCAAGAGTTTTTGCAGGAACTCCTTATGTATGAATTAAAACGACGAGAAGAAAAAAATGTAGAAAAGAGGTTGAAATGGGCCAAGTTCCCTTATCTTAAGACATTAGATGAGTTTCATGTTGAAGAACAGAAATCCCTAAGTACTCGTCAATTAAACCAACTGAGAGAACTTAATTGGCTGGAGCAACAATATAATCTAATTCTATTAGGGCCTCCAGGAGCAGGGAAAACACATATAGGGATTGGACTAGGATTAGAGGCCATTCAAAAGGGTTTTAAAGTTACCTTCTCTACTATGGGTGAACTGGTGCACCTATTAAAAACTGAAGAGTATATTCGAAAGTCACAAATGCAGCTTAAAAGAATAAAAGAATCAGATTTGGTCATTATTGATGATTTAATGTATATGGCAATGGACCAAAGGGAAGCTAATCTGTTCTTTCACCTGATCAACCATTTATATGAAAGAAGTTCAATCATCTTGACTTCTAATAAAGGGCCTGAACAGTGGGGAGAATTGATGGGGGATCAAGGAATTACTACAGCTATTCTAGATCGATTACTTCATAGAGTAGAGGTTATCCAACTAAATGAAAATGACAGCTATAGGATTAAGCATCGAACTACCATTTTCGGAAAAGAAAGTGTTCAAAATTAATTAGCAAAAAGTGTTCAAAACTACTTGACGGTTACATGGGTTTTTTAGCGTCTTCGATCGTCGGGTGCTGTTGAGGAAGGAGATTTTTTCTTTTCCCGTTCTCCTGAACTTCGTTTCGATCAAGCTTCATTTTGCAAAAGCCGCAATAATAACGATGTTGGTGATTTTGTACCCCACTTCCACAGTACGGGCAAGTTTTCATACTGACTCCCTCTCTATATTGTTGTAACTTACTACAATTATTATAACATCTATTGTTGTAAGTTACAACATTTTTGATTTTTAGTTTGCCGAAGTCACCTTTGAGCGAATAGACCTATACATTCATCATTCAAACATGTATAATATATATAGAAGCTCCATATAAATAAAAATAAGACCGACGGTGCAGCAACACCCTCGGTCCTTCGCAATAGAACGGTTCCCTACAAGGGGGATCGGCAGCGGAGAGGAAATAATCCACCCGACCGGCCGTTAACTCAAGGGTGGATTATTTCTTTTGGTTGAAAGACAGTATTGAAACGATGAGACTTGCGAAAGCAATCGCAAACATTAACGCTTCAAATACCGTCATCGGCATCACCCCCTTTCTTCATATGAAGGGGTACAATGCCGACCCACCCTTGAGTTCTTCCGTTCTATTGCCTTTCTATTATACCATATATTTGCATCTGCTAAAAACAGAAGATAATAAGAATTATCTTCTATTTTTTTATTAGAAATCATTGAAAAACGAGAGATAATTCGGTAGAATATATAATAGAAAAACGAAAGATAATTCGGCTATTTTTTTAAAAGGTCAAGGATATCTCGCTGTTAAGCGAAAGGAAGAAGCGAAAGAAAAAGAAAAACAAGAAATGTTGAGAATGAAGGACCAAGAAAAAAACGAGAAAAAACAAGAAAGAACAAGAGAAACCACCACAAAAAAGATAGAATGACAAGAAGCTGGGGAGACAACGAATTAGAGAGATAAATCTCTTTCGGATTGAGGTGGATTTTCGGGTTTTTTCTTATCTTGATACTATATAGAAACAACTACGTTTTAAAAAAAGGGCTCAAACCCTTGATGCAACTGGCGTCAAACCGATTTTTTAGCGTAGACAGAAAAAAAGCCCCTGTGATAAGGTTAAGGTGTCGAATCTCAATCTATCACAGGGGGCTTTTTTTACCCTTCTGAAGGGACTTCAGAAAGGAGATATTCAGTTTATGTACGAAAAGAATAACATTGAAACACCTAAAAAGGCAACACCAAAATTTTTGGTAGATAAAACGAAATCGGGGAAAAAACGAAATTGGAAGGACAAAAAAATAAGGGCTGAATTGACAGCCAAACATTTTGGAAGTGCAGGGCTGCATAGTAAAGCTGAGCGCATGGGAGATTGCACCAATCAATTAGTGTTTAAGCAGACAGACGAAGGTTTGAAACTTTATCAAGCGTGGTTCTGTAAAGTGAGGTTATGTCCGATGTGCAATTGGCGGCGATCCTTAAAAATTGCTTATCAAAACAAACGAATTGTTGAAACGATCAACCAGCGCGAAAAAGTTAATTGGTTATTCTTGACGCTGACCGTGAAGAATACGGACGCTGAGAGCCTTCCAGAGACGATTAAAGCTGTTTAATAGGCTAACAAACTATAAAGCTTTTAAAACGTCTGTAAAGGGCTATTTTAGGGCTTTAGAGGTCACAAGGAACCGAGACCCTGAAAGTGAATCATTCGGAACGTATCATCCCCATTTTCATGTTTTGCTATGCGTCGCGCCGAGTTATTTTACGAGAAATTACATAAAGCAATCAGAATGGACAAGCCTTTGGCAAAAAGCTATGAGATTGGATTATACGCCAATCGTGCATATTCAAAGAGTTAAACCAAAAGAGAAATTGGATGACTTGCCAATTTACGAAGAAGATCTCAAAAAGGCTATCAAAGAACAAAAAGCTATTTTGGAAGTTTCAAAGTATCCAGTAAAGGATACGGATGTTATTCAGGGAAACACGGTTACTCGTGAAAATGTTGAGACTGTCCTGGTTTTAGATAATGCTTTGGCATATAAAAGATTGATCGGATATGGTGGGTTGCTTAAACAGGTTCACAAAGAATTGGATTTCGAAGACCCTGAAGAGGGCGATCTCATGAACATATCGGAGGAAGATGAAATCTCAAATGGTGCGTTTGATGTCATCGCAAGATGGCATGTGGGGTTAAAAAATTATGTGATAGAGTGAAAAAGAGCATTCCAGAAGGAGTGCTCTTTTTTGTTTAAAATGAAGTGTGTACTCCTGGTAAAACTTTATATTGATCACCACTTATTGCATATGCTGTTCCTGAAAGATAAGCCACTCCGCCATTATTTTTATTCATAGTTACAGAACCACTAAGGCTTGAACCTAAAGCTCCCATACCACCAATCGGTGCATCTCTTTTAAATCCGGAATGGTATCTTAATTTTACGACACCTACAAAATTGTACGGCCATAATGTAGCAGGTTTTACTGTCCAATATACAATTCTTCCACTATCTCCTGCTACAATGCTCGCTCGTCCACCAGGACCAGTAACAGAAGAAAAAGGGACAATTACATTACCGGTAGTATCGTTATTTACTACAGGATTTTCATCTGCAACGACGCTATTAGGATGATTGATAATCGCGTCTGAAATTTCCGGATCATTCCCGAAACTTCTAACTGTTATTTCATCATCTTGATAAATGATTTCACCTGTTTTAGATAGTTCTTCTAATTTTTGGTCAGGTGTTTCACTTGCAAATGCTGGCGTAACTATTACTATAGCCAAAGAAAAAAGCATGACAAGCGTTAAAAAAATTATCTTTTTCATTAGAATCCCCCTTATATATTGTCAGATTTTTCACTATAATAATAACATGAAATGGGATAATTTGGAGGTATTATTTTGAAAATTGACCACTATCAAAATTTATTGAAAAAGCTTTGTAAAGTCCACGATATTTCTCCTAGAAAACCTAGATTTGAAAATATTGAAGATGTAGTAGTCATTAATGTTAAAAATCATTTGAAAGAAGGGGTTGATCTAGAATGTTTCAAAGTTTTAAATCTTATAGTTCAAACCGTTGTACCTTTAGGTATAAAATTCAATCAACAATTATATCTTTATCCAGGCGGAAATAGATTGGATAGAGTAGCGGTAACCTTTAATAAAAGTGATTATTTATTATTAAATAAAAAGCTTGAAGAAGGAAATGTAGGTAGTGAATAGAAGCAAATGAAGGCTATTTTATTTCGTTGAGAGTTGGTATATTATAAATATACTGATCTTTACTGAACATTCAACGTTTGCGCCGTTGAATGAAAGAGGAGCCTTTAAAAGGGCTCCTCTTTTTTGGTGCGCCCGGCATGTACATGAACTATAGGGTGTAAGTCCCGAACCCCGAAGACAGAAGTAGAGGTTAGCCAAGAGCAAGGGTGTCCGTGGTGACGCGGAATCTGAAGGAAGCTGGAGGCAAAACACCGGTCCGAGGAACACGAACCTCATATAAGGCTAGGTATGATTGAGTGAGTTTGCCAAACAAAACAAAGCTCTTTCTGTCGAAGGTCATATCGAGTAAATGAGGCGGATAGATGGTGTGAAAGTGCATGTACTTACCCGGGGAGGTCTGGCGGATATGTGAAGTACTCTTCATAACCTACTTAGTGATAAGTAGCTGAACCGTCAGAAGTCAGCAGAGGTCATAGTATTAGTTGGTCTAGAACAACTAAGAAGGACCGAACAATTAAGAGAGAATAGCCCTTGGCATTCAGTGAGTCATGATGAACACAGAAAACGTAGTACCTCACTTGAGGAAGGAAGCGGTGAATCCCGTGGGAGACCTCTTGGAGGGTGGAGTGACCACTGGCATAAAGAGAACAGCTATTCACGGAAGTTATAAAGACTTGCGTCAATCATCTTAATTGAACCGCCGTATACGGAACCGTACGTACGGTGGTGTGAGAGGACGGGAGTTAATCGCTCCCTCCTACTCGATTGGTGGTAGAGGAAGAATGCTGAGGAAGTGTCAACGGTAAATCGGACTGAGTGTATCGATAGCGTAACGAGGGAGAATTTAAGGAGTTGACACAAGCGCATGATTTACACCCTCTTGGCATTGTCGAACCCCTTCGGTTCGACCTGCCAACCGGCGAGGGAGCCCCCTCAAATGTGAGGGGGTTGGGGGAGTTTTTGAAGGGGGTCAAGGGGATGAATCCCCTTGTGGGTTTGGGCAAAGCCCAAGGTTTTCTGCACGCTTTAGCGTGCTTCGGCGATAGCCGACAGCCCCCGGCAGGGCACACCACTTTGCGTGCAAAGTGTAGTGTGAATACACTTTATAAAAATAAAGTAGCTATAAAACCGAGATTTGAGGGGGCTGCGAGGGGGTGCCTTTTTCATGAGTTTTGCTATTATTCGCATGCAAAAATTCAAAGCTGCAGATGTCAAAGGAATACAGATTCATAATTATCGGGAAAAGGAAAGTCACACCAATCCAGACATTGATCACAGCAAAACGAAATTAAATTATGACCTGTTGAATTCGTCTCCCATTGATTTTAAAGAAGCAATACAAAAAGAAATTGATGAACGCTATACCGGTCAAAGAGCGATTCGGAAAGATGCCGTTCGTTTATGCGAGTTTGTGATAACGAGTGATAAAGAGTTTTTTGATCGATTGAGTCCTGAAGAAGAAAAACGGTTTTTTGAAGAGAGTCTCTCTTTCCTTCAAAATCGATACGGAAAAGAAAATTTTTTATATGGGATTGTCCATAAAGACGAGAAAACCCCTCATATGCACGTTGGAATGGTTCCGATCACAAAAGACGGGAAACTTGCAGCTAAACAGTTTTTTGGCAAAAAAACTGAGTTGCAATCCTTACAGACTGATTTTCATAAACACATTACGGAAAAAGGTTTTGATTTGGAGCGTGGTGTGTCAAGTGATCGCAAGCATATCGAAACACAACGGCTAAAGGCTATAACGGTCAAAGAAGAGCTTGAAAGGTTAGAAGATCGGCTTCAGGATGTAAAAAAATCCGTAGAGCATGCAAAAAAGATAGACCAAGTAGAGGTCAAAGAAAGTGGCTTATTTGGGCCGAAATCGGTCAAATTAGCCGTTTCAGACTTTGAGGAGATAAAAACCCTTGCTAAAGCTTCTGAAGCCCTTAGAACGGAAAATAAAGCCCTTCAGAGGGAGAATGAGAGAATTAAAGCTGAGAATAAGAGAATTAAAACTGAAAAACAGAAACTGTTGGACGAAAATCGATCATTGAGAAATGAGATTAATGACTTGAAAAAGAACGTTCAAACGCTTGAGAGAGAGAATCTATTTCTAAAACGTACCCTTGAACGGTTGAAAGCTTATTACAACGAAAAAGTTCAAAATTTTAGTTTGATGGTTGGAGCCTTTAAAGCGACGATACTTGACAAGATGGGTATGAAGTTGCTTAAAAAATATTTTACGGATGAACACGAGATAGAGGGAGGGGATGGGATTTACTTATGGAAAAAAGATTAACTGTAACGCTTTCGCTTTCTGATGATGAATGGATCGAATTCGCACTATATGTTGATTGTGCGGTCAGCCAGCTGAAAGATCCAGACGGGGAAAAATTACGTGAATTCTTTCAATTGGTTCGTCAGAAAAGACAGGAAATTGAGGTTGAACGTTGGCGCAACGATCCGAGAAACTGGGGAGCTTGCTGCCCGTGGCCTGATGATTTTCCATTTTAAAATAACAATTGTTTTGTTTCGCGGTAGACACATAATGTGCAATAGAAAGAATCATGTTTTGTCGAAAAGAAATTTTAAATTGTAATGAATTCAATACAAAATACAGTTATAATAAAAGTGTAATGAATTTCAATACAAAGGATAGAGAACGATGAAAATGTTTAAAACACAGGTAAATGAGCGCTTATCACACAACGAAACATGGGCAGAGGTTATCGAGGATATTTTCGCAAGAGTGGAAGGCGCATATGAATACGATGTGATATCTGACGAACAGATTCAATCACTTCACAAGCGGGTTGTTGAAATTACAAATGAATCTGGCGAACGTATTGCAGAAGTAGTGGTTAATTTCTATCCAAATGAGAACTATGATGAGGACGATTTAGAAAGCGGAAAATACATCGTCGAAGTGGAGTTGGTTGAGGGAAAGGAATAAACCCCCTTTTCCTCGTCTACACATCAAAAGAGGCGGCGGAAAAATGGGGGTTGTCAGATAACACCGTAACACAATGGTGCAATCGTGGAAAATTCCGCGTCAATGAAGCGAGAAAAAGTGGCGGGACTTGGTTAGTTACGCATAAAGCAATGGTCAGATTAACCGGAAGAGATATTTTCTAAGTTGAGATTAAATTAGTGTTACAGATATTTAAGTTATTGCACATTTCGAAGATTTTACGAAACAAGATAGCAAATTTGTTTGCTTATTTTGTTTGCTTATTTTGTTTGCTTATTCTAAAGGAGATTGTTATGAAAAAGAATACAATGAACCAAAAAATTGAAGGAATTTTGCCGGAGGTAAAAGCGTCGTTGAGTTTTGAAGGTTTGCAAATAACTGAAGAAGAAGAAAAACTAATTAAAGCTGCATTGAGTGGAGATATTAGCCGAGCAACCTTTCTAAAAAAAGCAAGAGAGTTGGCTGAAAACCAATGATGCAATCAAAGCAATCAAAATACTGGTATCCAGGGACCGAAGTATTGATCAATAATTTCAATATTCGTGATCCTAAAAAACTCGAAACATTAGAGCGTATTATTACAGGTGAACGATTGGCAAAGCTATATCTAAAACCGATTTATGGAAAGTTTGATTTAAAACACTTACAAGCAATACACAAATTTCTTTTTAGCGACATTTATCCTTTTGCCGGAAAGATTAGGGATGAAAACATTGCGAAAGGCGGTTTTTCTTTTGCTAATGCACAGTTTATTGAGGAATCGGCGAAACAGCTGTTTAAGGAATTAGCCAATGAAAAGCATTTGAAGGGTTACGACTTCGAAAAATTTTCCGAACGTGCAGCATACTATTTGGCCGAGATTAACGTATTGCATCCTTTCCGAGAAGGAAACGGAAGAACACAACGTGAGTTTATTCGTTCCTTAGCGCTTAAAAATGGATATTCTCTTGAATGGAGCCGAATTGATCGTGAAGAATTATTAAGTGCTTCAATACGATCCATTACTGACATTCAGCCTTTAGTTAATGTATTAAAGAAAGCGATTGTGAACAGAGAGCCTGATAGACAGTTAATGAGGTTATTTGAGAATGCAAGAGGGATAGAAAGGTAGGTAAAGTAAATGAAACGTGAATGGGGAAAATATACTGACGAACAAATCGCGTTCAACGACTTGAAACATGCGTTAGAAACAGCATTAGGCCGTGAATTACGTGAAGACGAAGAAAAATTGGTCAAATGGCTTGCCGGATTCGGATGGGATACGGTAGGTCAGTTCGTGGATATATGTTCAGAGAAATCGCAGCGAAGGAAACAAAATAAGCATTTTGTTTTTCAAAATTTAAGTTATTTTCATCATTCCATTGAAGGAGGATTACATATGCAATGCCCTAAATGTCGCACAGGAGTTTTAGAAGCAATCGGAACATTTAGCTTAGAAGAGGGCGCTTTGGAGGTTGAATATTATCAACCTTATGATCGTCCAAAAAATGCAATTATCTATATTTGTAGTAAAGATGAATGTGGGTATATGGAGATGAAGAAGGCGGCTCCTGGATTATTAAGAGCGCTCAAACGGAAAATTAGAGATCGGCGTTATGCCGAACTCCTGCCAGGAAACCGCCACTAATAGATTATCACAATTTTTAGATTTTGAATATCTGGTAATTAATTACAAAAGGAGAGAAGGGAAATTGGAAAAATACATTCATTGGTTACAGCAACAAGGAAAAAGTGAACATACCATCCGTCGTTATAAAACCGTACTAAAAGAATTTCAACAATGGTACGAAGGAATGACGGGTGGAGTTCCCTTCGATCCCAAAAATGTGTCTGCTATCGATCTCCAGGACTGGAAGAACTATTTAATAAATATTGCGCGTATTGAAAATCCAAAAACAGGGGAAAGGAAAAAACTCACGATTTCTACCGTTAACAACAAAATTGAGAGCCTGAAGGCTTATTTCCGGTATCTTTATGATACCGGTATTATTAAAGATAATCCGGCTTCTTCTCTTTCAGTACAAAAACAACAAACACCATTATCACCGCGTTGGCTTGAACGTGTTGAGAAAAATAAACTTTTGCATTACATTGACGATAAGGAAAAGCAAAAGAAAAATCCGTGGCGCTATGCGAGAAATCGAGCAATCATCTACTGTATGCTTCACGCTGGAATGAGGGTCAGTGAGGTTGTAGAGCTGGAATTAGAGGATATTGATTTCGCAAATGGTTATATCAATATACGTGATGGTAAAGGTGGGAAGGCTAGACGTATTCCCATGAACAGCGATCTAAAACATGCCCTAAGTCTATGGATAAGCGAAAGGAAAACCAAAGAAACGAATACAAATAAAGTCTTTGTCTCTCAGAAAGGCGGCAATCTAACCATATCTGGCGTGAATAACTTATTTAATAAGATTCGACATGACTTAAAAATTGAAGAACTTACACCGCATGTGCTACGGCACACTTTTTGCCATGATCTTATTGAAAAAGGTTTTCCTATTACTTATGTTGCCGATCTTGCGGGTCACAGTGATTTAGATACGACCAGGAGGTACGCGGCCACAAGCGATAAGGAAATGAAAATTGCTGTTGAGTCTTTATCTTCAGGCCGCTATCGACAAACAGAAAACAAAAAAAATAAGGGTGAAGATGAAAGATAAAGGAAAAGTGAATGATTTGTATTTCGTCATCTAGAGGGCATTGGCCCTCTTTTTTCATGGTTTTGTAGTGGACTTGTGAGTGATACTTTCACGGAATACGAAAAGAGGAGGTATCCTGAATTTTTCAGCCCCCCTTTAAAAAAACGGCTTCTCAGATTGGCGTATAACGCGTCTTCAATTGTTTTATATTCGGAAGAGAAAAAGCGTCTCTATAGGGCATTTATGGCTTTTTAAAACGTATCCCCTTTTGTTCAATCAAAATTTTGCTATATTTTTTCCCTGATCATTTCTTCTGTTGCTCCAATAAATGCTTGGCAAAGCTTTCAACGGTATATTTTGACCAGTATGGCGTTCCGGCTACTACTAAGTCTTCCTTTGGAAACTTTCCTCTTTTGCGATAGACAGCAATCTTGTTTTGGGGGAAATGAATTCCTTTATCCTCTAGATAGCGCGCAAAATCACTTTGGGTGTAATAGTCCTGGGAGTCTTTAATGATCGAGAAGTTAGGGTTTTTGATTAACAATTCGCGAAACTGTTACTTCTTTTAGAAAATCAGTTGGACAACAGAAATCTTTTTTGGAGCGACAACAAGAAGAATTTTTAGAAAAGTCATCTTCTATTTACGATCAGATTGAAGATTTTAAACAGAAGATAGAAGATTATGAGTCAAAGCTTAATTTGGAGTTACAAAAAATTCAAGATAAATATAATGAACTCCACCAAAATTTCATTACTTCTCAAGAGTCTAGATCTCAGCAATTTCTAGATCTTAAAGGAAAATTTATTGAAGAATTTGATGAGATTACTGAAGATTTAAATAACAAAACCCAAGAAATTATATCGTCATTTCAGGAAAAATTTGATTCTATAACAGAAGAGTTAACTTCAACATATGAATCCTTTTTAGAAGAAACCAAACAGAAACTGGCTGATTACGACAGTATGTTAGAGTCCCATAAAAAATCAGTTGAGGAATTAGTGGGTATTATATCAACCAGTTCAATTTCTGGACACTTTAAAGAAGTTGCTGATAATAAGAGAAAAGCAGCTTTTTGGTGGCAGATAGGAACTATAGGTTCGTTCTTAGGTACAATTGCATATGGCTTTTACGCTTTTATATGGAATAACCACGAAATTGATTGGCCTGGATTAATTGCACGATTTATTGTTACTGTTGCCCTAGGTTCCCTAACCGCTTATACAGCAAAACAAGCAGCATATAATGAAGCTGAAGAAAGAAAAAATAGAAAGATGGAAATCGAATTAAAAACTTTAAACCCATATCTTGCATCTTTCTCACCTGAAGACCAAATAAAACTTAAACAACAATTGTTTCCTCATATTTTTGGTAAAGAAGAAGTCGCTGTTAGCCAAGAAACTACACCGACAAGTAACGCTAACTCTGACTTAGTTAATGTTCCCTTAAACACTAATTTGGTAACACAGGCTATTCAAGTTCTTATAGACGTTGCTAAAGGCACTAAAACTCAATAATTTTTTCGTTAAAATTGTCAAAATGATGCTTTTATGATATATTCGTCCCCCCCTGATGTTTCAAAAGGGGGGATGATTTCATTGAGAAGTTTGGAATGCAACATAATCAAGATTATAAGCAGTAAATTCCATCGTGTTGCGTTCGAACAGTCCATAAAACAAAACTCCACTAACTACTTATATAACCAATAACAAAAGAGGTTAGAAAAAGAGAAATACCACCTAAAATCAGATATTTTTTGTCATTCCATTTAAAATAAAAGATAATACTTAATACAGTAACAATAAAAAAAATCAAACCAACAACCCAAATCATCTTTCTTTCCCCTACCCCGTTATTCTAGCAATAAATCCTCCTACTAAATACCCTGCTAATAAAATAATAAAAGATGCCCCTACATAAAATCCTATTCTAATAAATGTATCCTGACGGTTAACAAAATCGATAATTAAATCCAATACTTTCATATTGAATTCCTCCATAAATCTTTATTATTTATACAATAACATTAACATAAGATATCGACTTTTCATACATCTCTTTGATCATAAAAAATTCCCCTCTCGTAATCATGAACCATAGCTCCTCTCATTGACACTATGGTTCTATTGTAAGTGGGGAATTTTATTCCGGCTATATTAGGGATTTTATCATCGGCTTTAACATAGGGAATTTTAAACGGACGATTTTTGGAAAAAATAATAGACTTTGACAATATGTTGCATTCATCGATATCTGACAAAACGAAACTGGGTTTTTCTTTGTCTCTTTTATATGATTAAACTAGACATATAATACACATTATATGTCTAACAATCTATTCTTTTTTATGATATACTCGTCATATAATGTAATTTTTTAAATCGATTATTCACTTTTGGAATCCTTTTAAACTCGCCGTATAAGTGAAAGGGTGAAAAAGATGCTAAATGAGTATGTCACTTACCTTCAGGAAAAAGGTGCTTCCCCAAACACGATCATCTCCTATACGAATGACTTGAATATCTTTTTTAACGATTTACATATCCGTCCGGGCGATTACGTCACGCCGACCGACATCCGCAAATGGATCAAGCAAATGTTGAATCCGGTAGAAGGAAAACCATTGGCCATTTCCACGATCAATCGCCGACTCAATTCGCTGCGAAGTTTTTATGTGTGGGCGGTGGAACATCATAAGCTCGAACAGAACCCAATGAAAGACATCCAGGATTTAAAATCGGCCGATGAAGATAACGAAAAAATTATGTGGCTGACGGAAGAAGAATTCGAGGACTTGTTGCATCGGATGCGGAAAAAACCGGTACAAAGCCGAGGGGTCGATCCCGAAGAGAAATATCGCCGGGACCGCGCTGTGGTGTACTTGCTTACCTATGCAGGATTGCGTGTGGAAGAGTTATCAAATTTAAAATTAACAGACTTAGATTTAGAGATGAAACGAATTCGAATCGTGGGAAAAGGGATGAAGGTAAGAACAGTGCCGGTCTCGAATATCTTGCTGGCAGAACTCGAGGATTGGCTTAAGTTTCGCGCGGAAATGGCGAAAAAGAAACCGCATGTGGCCACATCTCCATATGTTTTTTACAGCCAGCGCTCACCGAAGTTTTCGGTCCGAGGCATTCAACGAATGATCGAAAGCTACAGCCTGCCGAACAAAAAGCTCACGCCCCACATGTTCCGGCATACGTTTTGTAAGTGGATGTTAAAGGCGACGAACAACGACATTGAAAAAGTGCGGCGGCTCGCCGGTCACAGCAATATCGCCACTACGTCTCGATACTTAAAAGACAGTTATAGTGATTTGGCGGATGCTGTTGAGGCCTTGCCGAAATTTTAAGATAAGGTGGCGTATTTACAAGCAAATTTAAAGCATCATTTTGTGAAAAAAACATTAATACTTTTACGAGTTTCTCCCTATTTATATATCTGTTAAAGTCTCCTTAACAAAAATGGCCGATTTTAAGGTTCCTTTAAGGGGCTTTCAATGGCCAAGTAATTTATTTACATATTAAAAGTGTGATATACTGATATTTATTGGAGGAGTTGGTATGTACTGGAATACAGAGGCGGATTTTGTGGAAACCTTTATCTCCTCAGCGCAGCCGATTTTCAAAATAAGAAAAAATAATAAAATTGCGGTTTGGCGCGAATTTAAAACAGGATATGGTCGGCCTGATATTGTTTTTGTAGAATATAACCCAAGTGTAATTGAGTCACGCAAAGCAAATTCTGTTTTCACACCATTACCTAATTTAGCTGCCTATACGATTAGTTACCTTTCAGGAAAGCCTTGGGTTACCGAGGAAAGACTGTCAAGATTTCTTAATTGTTATGGTTCAACATTTTACAAAGTACTTAATGAATTAACTCAGAGGGGCCTTATTGAACGTAATAATCATTTAGTTAAAGCAAAAGCTCGTTCGGAAATAATGGCTGTTCATCGCTTATGGGTGTTCGAGGCAAAATTAAACCATTGGAAAGATGCTGTTGACCAAGCGGAACGCCACCTTTGGTTTACCAAAGATTCATACATTTTATTACCATATAAGAGTGGATTACTTACCGAATCCATTAAATATGAATGCAGTAAAAGAGGTGTAGGGCTGGCATTTTTTGATTTAGAGAATGGATATCAGACAATCTTGCAGCCTGCACAATCCGGCTTTTTAAACTCACCATTACTTTGGTTAATAAATGAACGTCTGTGGGAGGAAAAGCAAAATGAACATGGATCGGTTTGCACCTGAATCTTCAGCATTTGCTCTAGCATTTCCAGGCATTGAGATAATTGGAGTATTAGGTAAGGGTGGACAAAAATACGTCTATAAAGCGAAAACACATGATTATGGAATTGTAGCTTTTAAAATTATTAAAACAGATCAAGATATAGAACGAACAATTCGGGAAATTAAAGCAGCCTCTAGTTTTTCCTCTCCTCATTTTCCGATGATTTATGATTGGGGAGAAGCCTATTTGGATGATGAAAAAATAATTTATATTATTGAGGAATATATAGAAGGTCAAAATCTAAGGGAAATCCTTAATCAAGAAGTATTAACAATGGAAGAGACGATTCGGATAGGTCGGGAATTACTTGAAGCTTTAAGTCAGTTAGCCGAAAAACGTTTGGTTCATCGGGATATAAAACCTGAAAATATTATGATCAGTAATGATGGACGTGTGTTTCTGTTGGATTTAGGGATTGCTAGGCATTTGGATTTAACCAGTTTGACATTGGACATGGCAGCTTTTGGTCCGTTAACACCTGGGTACGGTGCCCCTGAACAGATTAAGAATGAAAAAAGAACTATTTCATCAAGGACCGATTTGTTTTCATGGGGAGTGGTAATGTACGAAATGATTGCTGGATACAATCCTTTTGTAAAAGGATGCAAAAATGGAAATGAAGCAATGTCCAAAACTCTTACTTATCAACCACCTAAGCTTCAAAATTGTAGCTCAGATTTATCTGAGATTATAGACTGGTGTCTTAGTAAATCTGCCCACCGTAGGCCACCAAGTCCGGCAATAGTATTGGAAAAAATGAAGGAGATGTAAATTATGGAATTTTATCTTCAACAAGGACACGGTATGCTTTCTTTAAATAAAGAATTTGTCGATAGTAATCCTAATACAGGTGTGATTTTATCTCCGCGAAATTGTAAACGAGAACAACTTGAAAGGCATGCTTCTGAGTTGAAGAAAAAAAACGCATCGCTTTTATTCGATCCACAATTTTATCAGCCTCGAACCGAAAGAGAAAATATTCTTAATTATCCTTACTGGGATAATTTAAGTTTTTCTACTGTAGGATTTGCTTCCAACGGTGCAAAAAAATTATGTGAAGGTGTAATACGATATCAAGTTGAAGTTCTCGGTGTATCAAAGGTAATTCTTCCTGGTCGCTATACTAATGCTCTTACGGAAGAATGGCTTGAAAGCCAATATATTTTTTCTCAAACAGCTGATACTATGGGTGTGGAACAGCCGATTTATATAACCTTGGCTTTAGGTCCGGATATTGTATCCGAAAGGCAAAATTTTGACCGTATTCTTAATGAGGTTGTTGAGTATCCAGTTGATGGTGTTTATGTTGTATTAATGCCTCCTAAAGGGGAGTTCTTAGTAACTAATGAATCCTATATTTATAATTTGTTAGATGCTTTTCTAAGCCTTTCTTTAGCAGGAAAAAAAATTATTCTTGGGTATGCTAATCAGCAATGTTTAATATATGCTGGTGCTGGTGTTGAAGGTATTGCTACTGGTAATTACCGTAACGTTAGATCTTTTAATCCAGATACCTTTGACATTCAAGAAAAAGACTTTAAACAACGCGCCGTTTGGTATTATGACGCAGATACTTTATCAGAATTTCGCCCTGAAACGCTTGGACTGGCTTACCAGAGAGGGTTAAAAGGTAATTTTGGACCAACCAATGAATATAGCATCGACCTATTAAACGCCGACAATCCTGCCAGCATTCCATGGGGGGAGAAGCTGGCGTTTCGTCACTATTTAACGGAAATCAATCGTCAATGGTTATCTTTTGATGAATTGTCCCGTAATCAAAGAATAAATAAAAGTATAAAGCTTTTAGAAGAAGCACAGCAAAAGCTTTTATCATTAGTGGATAAAGGGTTTAGACCCGGTGAAAGATCTTTTATGAATGCATTTGATCCTACACTTAATGCCCTATTTGCATTTAAATCTGATCGACAAAGTCAAATATCAATGCTTTAATGTTGGTGTGAGAACCTTACGTTTTCCACACTTTTCTATAGGGATCCTGCCGACAAAACGTAGAAAAAGTATACGTTTTTTGTCGCAAGACCCTTTAAATTTTTACTAGATTGAAGATATTCACAAACAGGCCAAAAAAGGAAGCGCCCCACCTACGGACGAAGATAACCATTGGCGCACCATGAATTCACGCCAACTAAAGACTCCAATATCCTAAAAATTAAGGTAAACTTTAAATAAGTAGGGTTTTTGCTCTATTTACCATCTTTGAAACTCTTAATTGAAACGCTTAATCTCAAATCTTCAACTCTATACTACCCAGATGTACAAATGATTCGGGAGAATCTTCTTCCTCAAGCACAAGTTAATCCTATATTCTATAAGGTAAGTCAGATAGAGTGGGGCTGAAACTTTTCTCCAATCCCTCAAAATTTAGATTGGAAACCCATTAGCCATCTTGTTTTTATCACTTTCTTCTTTCCCTTCATCTTCTTGAAACGCTTCTACGATATCGATTAGCTCTTCGTCGGTCACATCCACTTCGTCGAGATCATCAAGCCCTGCCTTAAATTCACTTTACGCGACCATTGAATTTTTCTTTTCAATTTTTATAAAAACTTAAAACTATTTATTATTGAAACAGAGAGATCTACATCTGATCCTTTCCTTTTAACTCAGATAAATATTTTTCTACAGCTTCCTCAATAAGCAAATAAACATTCTTCTCCTGTAAGATCGACTGCATTTTCAGTTCTTTATGTAAATCTATGCGCAGATCAAAGGATACCCGTTTTCTTTCTACCTTCTTTTCTTCCTTTCTTGCTTGGTTGTTTTCTTCGTTGGAAACAACATTGTTTTCATTTCCGACCGATTCCACTAACACTTGTGTAGGTGTTATCGTTTTTTGCTGACGTTTTAGATTTTTGATGTCATCTACCTTTGACACGTTCCATCAGCTCCTTATAAAAATTTTTGTATTGACCCAAAGCCTGCTTCAACTCAGCGTTTTCATCGAAACCGTACAGTGACAACCTTCCAATCGGGGCTTTGCGTGTAATAATGGTTTTGAATACTTCGTTTGGATAATCCTCTTCAATCATTTCATTAAACGCTTTGGCGTCACTTCGTCTAACATCGTTCATCGTACGCAAAATACCGATAACCTTTGTTCCGTGCTTACTAACATTTCTTGCTCCCTCTACGGAATCCATGAAATTTGGAATCGCGGAATAGCACCAGTTAGAGCATTCAAATAACACAACGACATACTCACTGGCACATAAGGAATTCGTTGTCTGTTCACTTAATGAAGGAGGCGTGTCGATGACAATAAAATCGTAATTATCTTTTACCTTCTCTAATGTTTCATCTAAAATCTTACTAGGATTATCACCGTTATAACGAATTTTTTCGCCTAGATATGTCACGCCTGTGTAAATCCAGCGAGGAAAAGTCGCTAAAAAATTATTGGCCGGCAACAGGTCTAGGTTTTCGTAAATTGGTACGATATAGTTTGTAGGATCCAGACGCTGCATCGCTTCGAGTATAGACTTCTCAACAAATTCATTCGCGGGTCTCTTAGACAACAATTCTGTTAAGTTTCCTTGCGAGTCCATATCAACCGCAAGCACCTTGTACCCGTCTTGGCTTAATTGATAAGCCAAAATCCCAGTAGTGGTGGACTTTCCGCAACCGCCTTTTTGGATGCCCATTGTTATCGTAATAGCCAACCTTCGAATCCTCCTTTCTTCAAACGTTCTTTTCTTTTTTTCTTGGTTCTTTTGTTCGTTCTTAACATCACTAATTAAATGAATTCGACATGATAAGTAAAACACCTTTTTAAACCAAAACAATAAAGGGAGCAAAAAGCTCCCCTTCTTATACTTATATCGTGTAATGGTAACGAAACAATTAATCGCCTATCGGCGTGCCAAAACAGAAAGTGAACCACCTTCGATACTTCACTTTCCGTTTCGGTTAAAATGGGATTCACGTATCGGAAATTAAAAGGGATGAAATCATGACAATTTATCATTTTTCCGGATAAGTACTTTCACAAGCAAAAGGTTAATCTTCCGAACGTTGACATGATGGATCAAGTTTTGAATCATTTTTCTTTATGATAAGTGATCCTTCACATCTTCCTTTCTTCCAACGTTCTTTTCTTCTTTTCTTGGTTCTTTTGTTCGTTCCTAACATCACTATTTAATTGAGTTCGACAATAAGTAAAAACATTTGTATTTGAAATGACGGACACTTATGATATTGTGCGTCTGTCAAAGTTCAATGTTTAGTTCTTAATTTACTAACGAGGCAAGGTCAATCCAAAAATAATTTTTGAAAAATGCAGGACCATTTTATAAGTTTAAAGAATATATCTCACTAAATATGTATACAAATGTACACATATAAAATAGGAGGTGTAAATAATGGAGCAAGATTTTCGCAAAAAAACATTTCGAGGTGCAAAAATTGAAGATGTTATCTTGGAATTAGAGAAACTAAGCTCTTTATGTGAAGAAAAATCTAAAAGTAGTGAACAATTAGAGAGACAACGTTTTTATGAAGGTATGGCTATTGCTTATACAACTATTGCATTGAAGTTAAAAGGAGATTTTGATTATATTGAGACAACTGTAATTGATGAATTGTACAATGCAGTAGAGAAAACTTCAAATCCAGTTAACCTAAACAATACTGAACATATCGAGACTTGTTCTTTTTGTCTTAGAAGTAAAGAAGAAGTCGGAAAATTGGCTTTGGGACCAGGAGTTTCTATATGCAGTGAATGTTTAGAATTTGGTGCAGAAGTTATTAAATCTCATTCAACAGAAGTTTAGATTCTTCAACAAACAGGTGTGTTACTTTAACAAAGATAGGAAAACCTTTATAATTTGGTTCTCCGTTGATTTTATTTTCTAATTATCAACATTAACATTTAACACCAGCCTTATAATAAAAAAATGGAGTATCCCAAAAGTGTTCGCTTTTGGGACATCATCTTCATGTTCCATTTACAACAAGTCGCCGTTCAGAACGAACCAAAAAATCGATAAGACATTGATAATGATTCACCATCTCCTAGATCAAAGCAGATTTTAATCTATATATACCTTCTTCTATTTCCTCTATTGTTAGATTACCATATCCTAAAATGATTTTACTTTGATGCATTCCTTTGTGAATCGTATGAAGTTCTACTGGGTAAATTTTAACTTTATATTTTACCATTATTTCCTGTACCTTTTCATTTGAAAACTCTATATTTTGAAATTCAGCAATCAAATGCAGACCTGTTGAATCACCTGAAATTTTAACATTAGTACCAAACTGTTCTACTAAACATTTTTTTAAATGATCCCGACGTGTTTTATATATTTTTTTCATTTTTCTAATATGGCGTTCCAGATGTCTTTCATCTATGAAACGCGCAAGGGTAAGTTGTTCTAATGAGGGGG
Source organism: Bacillus methanolicus (assembly GCF_028888695.1). Classification (NCBI taxonomy): domain Bacteria; kingdom Bacillati; phylum Bacillota; class Bacilli; order Caryophanales; family Bacillaceae; genus Bacillus; species Bacillus methanolicus. The sequence goes on from NZ_PNFF01000004.1 coordinate 65,613, forward strand.
TGTGAAGGTCCGTAAACCATTTTAAATCTTTACAACGTTTTGTTAAAGAGAGAGGCAGAACTAAATACCCCAACCTTAGGGCAGGTGATAATATCTTGCTGAAAGTTCCAATATAAATCACCCTGTCTGGATCAAGCCCCTGAAGTGAATTAATTGGCGCTCCTTGATAACGAAATTCACTGTCATAATCGTCTTCTACAATAAAACAATCAACTTTTCTGGCAAATTGGATTAACTGAATTCGACGCTGAATAGGCAATGTTCCCCCAAGAGGAAACTGATGGGATGGAGTCACAAAAATAAATCTTGGTTTTTTATTTGGGGGGATTAAATCCGTTTTCATACCGTGTTCATCTACAGGTATAGGGTGGAGCATTGCCCCAGTGGAAGAAAAAATGGTTTGAATTTCGTGTGTAATAGGATCTTCAATCATTACTTCATCCCCTGGTGAAAGAAGTAGTTTTGCTATAAGGGATAAGGCTTGTGTTGCTCCAGATGTAATAACTAGCTGATCAGGATAACAATGTACCCCCCTTGTTCTCTTTAGATACCGAGACAGGATATGACGCAGTTCAATTCTACCTTCAGGGTATCCATAGCCAAATACGGAATGTGGAGTTTCTATACACACTCGTTTAGCGATTTGTCCCCATATATGCCTTGGAAACATGTCTAAAGCGGGGATACCGGAACGAAAATCTATAAAATCATTTCTTTCATCTTTCAAGTGCTGAATTTCAAAAAAAGATAAATAATCCGTTCTCTCTTGTTGACTTAAGTAGGCTCCTTCCGCAACATATGTTCCGGAACCTTGCCTTGCTTCAATGTATCCCTCTGCTAGCAATTGTTCATAAGCTTCTACAACCACATTCCGTGATATACCTAAATTGGAGGCTAGTTCACGGGTAGGTGGAAGACACTCTCCGGCTGCAAGTTCCCCATTTAATATTTGTGTACGAATTTGTTCGTAAACTTGTCGTGTTAAAGATATATCGAGTCTTCGATCAATAGTTATCAAAGCATTCTTATTCCCCTTTTATCTAAATTGGTACCATAAAAGTCAATAATAATTGGTCCTTATAACTACCATTTTATCATGCTAAATTATAAAAGGAAAGAACAATTACACATAATGGATATTCATGAAAAATAATCCTAATCGTTACGGGGGCGGGGGCAAAATGATCGTTGAAACCCAAGCAAAGGAGCAAAATCATCCCTTATTAAATTGGAATCAACACTTTTTATCATCCCTGGTATTTTTAGAACAACTTGAAATTGCTACTCTAGGCCCTTCTGGAACAAGTAGTGAGGCATCAGCTCAATACTTGCTTTCATCCTTAAAAAACAGTCATGGAAAGTATTCACTTTTCCCTACTTATGAAGAAGCTTATGAAAACTTAGTTTCAGGGACATCTAATATTCTTCTTGTAGCTAATGCCTACAAGGGAATAGATAAGTTTTACATGTCAAAAGATATCCAATTTTTATTTCCATTTGTCTTTGAAACACCTTTATACGGAGTTGCAAAAAGACCTTGTCAAGAATTGAATAGGAACCGTTCATTGGTTATTGCTACTCATCATGCTCCTTCTTGTCTTCTTCCTTGGTTCTTAGCCGATTTCGACATGAAATATGAGGTGTTATTTGTCAATTCAACAAGCGAAGCTGCTATCAAATTACAGAAAGGTGAAGTGGACCTTTGTTTAACAACTATCAATGCAGCCCAAAAATATAACGTAGAATTCATTTCGCCGACCCGTACCATTTTAATGTTATGGTCCGTTTTTGGTAAAAAGTCAACAATCGTATCGTTCAAACTTTAACAATGGAGGAAAAAATCATGGAAATGAAATGTGTAATGGTTATTGATGCAGATTTACCTACAGGATTAATCTCAAATACTGCTGCGGTATTAGCCCTGACTTTGGGAAAGGAAATTGAGGGAATTATTGGTCCAACGGTAAAGGATGGAAGCGGTCATCCTCATGTAGGGATAACTACTACACCTATTCCTATTTTAAAAGGTGATTCCCTAAAAATTAAAGAGTTAAGGAACAAGTTATACGCAGAGGAATTTTCTGATTTATTTGTTGTAGATTTCACCAATGCGGCACAGACAACAAAAAGTTATGAGGAATATATCGAAAAAATTTCGACCTTATCAACAAACGATCTTGAGTATTTAGGATTGGCTTTATATGGAGACAAGAAAAAAGTGAATAAACTAACTGGAAGTATGGGGCTTCTCAGATAATAGGGGGAATCCAAGATGGGGAATCAAGTGAAAAATCAGTTAGACAATATGATTGTGATTCCAGGGGGGACTTTTCTTCGTGGCAGCAATGAATCGCCGGATGAACAACCAGTTAAATCCGTAACATTACACCCTTTTGCCATTGATAAAACACCAGTAACAAATAAACAATTTCGAGTATTTGTAGAAGCAGGCGGATATGAAAACCCTGTTTTCTGGCTTCCGAAAGGATGGGAGTATATCAAAACTAACAACATTAAATATCCAAATTATTGGTACGATGATCATTTTAATCAAGACGACCATCCTGTCACAGGAGTCAGTTGGTGGGAGGCAATGGCCTTTGCTACGTTTGTAGGCAAGACCTTACCGACCGAAGCGCAGTGGGAGTACGCATGCAAAGGAACGGATCAACGAAAATATCCGTGGGGAAATGAAGAACCAACTTCTGATCATGCAAACTTTGCTGTTGACTGCGATCCCGAAGAATTGAACCGTAGCTCAACCTCTGTTTATGCTTTTCCAAAGAATAAGTCCTTTTTCGGGTGTTTAGATATGGCGGGGAATTTTGCAGAATGGTGTTTGGATAATGTTTCTCTTAATTACGAATGGGATGAAACCAGAGTAAATCCATTATATCTTACGCAAGAAGAAGATTATCACATAGTTAGAGGTGGATGCGGACTACATAATGAAGATTTCATGAGATGTACAGCAAGAGATTACTATCCCGTTTCAGTCAGGGATAATCTAATTAGTTTTCGTTGTGTTATCAATCTTATTTAAGGAGAGAGGACTATGAATCCAATTGTTAAAACTCCAAATTTAGATCGAAAGCCATCTTCACTTCGTTATTATCAGGAAGGTCCACCAAAATCGGTTGATTTAAATACCTGGCGTCTATCAGTTACTGGATTAGTAGACAAAAAATTGAGTTTTACCTATCAAGATTTATTAGAGATGCCACAAATAGAAGAAAGCAGAAGAATGGTTTGTGTCTGTAATTGGAGTATTCGTCGGACGTGGAAAGGTGTTTTATTATCGAACATTATAGAAATGGCTGGAGTATCCCATCCTGAGAAGTATTATTTAAAGCAAACAAGTATAGGAACTAAGGAAAAAGGAGTTTATGAATCTACGATTCCTTTGGGTGATGCTCTTTCCAGACGGGCATTGATTGTTCACTCAGTTGATGGGGAACCTTTACCCATGGAACAAGGGTATCCTGTTCGATTATTCGATTTCGGTTTATACGGCTACAAAAACGTCAAAGGGTTGGCTCAATTAGAAGTGACCGAAGAATATCAAATTGGGGAATGGGGACGCCGTGCAGGATATGACATAAATGGGATTGTCCGTCCTAAAAAGTACTGGATTGTTGATTTGAAAAAATGGCGTTTTGTAGAAAAGCCAGGTGAAGTCACTGAATTTTAGCTCAATTGATGAAAGGGGAATTTCATGAACTTAAAAAGAGATTTAGGATGGAAAGAAGCTACCTCTCTTGGCACTGGCGCTATGGTCGGTGCGGGTATTTTTATTCTTAGTGGTGTAGCAGCTGGTAAAGCAGGGCCGGCTGTGATGCTTGCTTTTGTAATCGCAGCACTCTTAGAAATTTTACTAGGACTATGTTACGCAGAATTAGCATCGAGATACCCTAGAGCAGGTGGTGCTTATGAATATGTGAGGCAAACAATGGGTTCATTTGTTGGGACGTTAATTGGATGGTCATATTGGGGAGCATGGCTTGCAGCAAGCAGTTTCGTTTCACAAGGGTTTGGTAACTACCTTAACTCCTTAACGGGTGCTCCTCCGTTGCTAAGTGCAGTGGCACTCCTTCTGGTTTTAGGATTTCTAAATATTTTGGGTATCAAGTTCAGCGGCGTTGTTCAAGTGGGAATTGTCGTTGTTGAAATCATCGTACTCCTTTTATTTTTTGCTCTAGGTTTTGGTCATGTGGATTATTCGCTATATACACCTTTTGCACCTAACGGCTTTGAAGGAATTCTTGCCGCAGCATTAGTTGGTTTTCTTTCGATGGTTGGATGGGATGTGATTGTGGATGCAGGAGAAGAAATGAAAAATCCGAGTAAAACCATTCCAAAGGCTATTTTTTCATCCATTATCATCGTACTTTTTCTATACTGTGGTCTTTTATTCGTTTCGACAGGAGTCGTCCCTTGGCAGGAACTTGGATCATCAAAAGTACCGGTTGCTTTCGCAAGTCAGCAATTTTTAGGAGACTTCGGGCCGACCTTAGTTAGCATTGTGATTGTTATTGCTTTACCAGCCACAGCTAATGCTTTTATTATCTCGATTTCGAGAAATGCCTTTGCCATGGGCCGCAATGGATTTTTGCCGAAAAAAATTGCCTTTATACATCCTCGCTTCCAAACTCCGGTTTACGCTATATTACTAGGAGTTAGTATTCAAATTCTTTTTACATTGGTAAGTTCAATTAATATTGCAGTTAATGCAACAGGTTTTTTATATTTGATCACTTTTATTTTTACGATGATTGCCTTTTTTATCTCGAGAAGAAAAGCGACTCTTGAAGAAAAATCAACGCAGTTTTTAACTCCTTTTTATCCCTTTCTTCCAGCTTTAGCCTTAATCATCAGCCTTTGTTTACTAATTCCAGTTGGAGGGTCTGGCTTTTTTTCAGGATTGATATGGCTATCAATGGGGTTTTGTATCTATTTAATTCGTACTAAATCGATCAAAGCTACTGACAAAGTAAGAAGAAAAGAAAATGAGATCAAGATATCCTCCAATGAAGCGATCGACAGTATTGTTGAGTGATTCTACCTTCGTGAGAAAGTGTAAATATAAAACCAAAAAAACATTTTCAGGGAATCAAAATCTAAAAAATGAAACATTAATAGTCATAAAACCTTTTGTTGATTATGGATTAAAAGAAGCAGCTCTTACGTCATATGAACATGCATTAATCTTTTTGAGGGAGAAGGCTTTGCACAAGTGATCGAAAAGCACGACCAGAGATTGCACACGCGTTTCCCGACCGATGGTTGCAGCCAACTTCTCCATTTAATACAAGCGCCCCATTGGTGAAGCTGCCGGGGCGCTTGTCATGCTTTTGCGGAAACCGTTTATTTCACGGAAACGGGAAGCTTTTTCAATCCATAAATCGCTGTGCTGTTGCCGATTGGAACGGGGCGGCGATCCGGTTGCCAAGAAAGGCAATCCACTCTTTGCAGGAGACTGGTTAAAGCGATGTTAGCTTCCAAACGCGCCAGGGGGGCACCCAGGCAAAAGTGGATGCCTTGCCCAAACGCAAGGTGGTGGTTGGGCTTGCGATGAATGTCAAACACATGGGCGTTTTCGAATTGGTTTTCGTCACGATTGGCGGAACCAATCCAAGCCATTACGATTTCGCTTTTTTCAACTTGTTGTTCCCTATTTTCGTGTCTTGTTTCACTCTGCGGATGATGACTTGGGCGGGTGAACGGTAACGTAGCGTCTCCTCAACCAGTTGGGGAACCAAGGCCGGATCATGTTTGACCTGTTCAAACACCAGCTTATGCTCGATGAGGCTGTATACCGCATTGGAAATTAAATTGGTTGTAGTCTCATTTCCCGCCACAAGCAATAAGTTGCAAAAGGCAATTAGTTCTTGGCTGGACAGTTTCGCTTCCTCTTCCTTCGCTTTGATGAGGATCGAGATGAGGTCATTTCCTGGATGTGCCCGTTTTTCTTCAATGATTTGCTCAAAAAAGGCGATTAATTCCGCTTCGGTTCTGTTACGGATCTCTTTGAATTTGGCCAAGTGTTCGGGGTGATCGTTCTCGGGGGAACTGACCAGCGTATCCGACCAGTCTTTGAACCGTTTCATTTCGGACGATGGAACACCCAACATCTCGGCAATGACAATCACGGGCAAAGGATAAGAGAAATCATTTACAATATCAAATTCCGATTGCCCTTGGACCGAATTGAGCAGTTCCACTGCAATCTCATGAATACGGGGTTCCCACTCTCTCATTACTTTGGGAGTAAAGGAGCGACTTACTATGGAGCGGATATCGGTGTGCTTGGGCGGGTCCATGGCAATGATGCTTTGTGAAAGTGAACTCTGCCCTCTTCGCGGAATGACATTTGAGAAAAATTCCTTATCCTCCAATACCCTTTTGACATCTTTATAGAGGAAAACATTCCACATGCCTGCCTTGTCATTGTAATAAACAGGTGTTTTGTTTCCTCATTTCTTCATACCATAGGAAAGGATCATAGGGGTCTATTTTCCCACGCAAATAACTGCTGGGGAACAGTCTGACATCCATCGTTCGATTTTCCATGAGTTTCCCTCCAAAGTGAGATAAATTTGAATAGATGCTTCAAGCAGGCAAAGAAAAACATTCGTTTTTTGCTAACTTGAAGCCTTTGAAACCAAAATAATATTAATGATTATTTTCGATATTTATCTTTCATTTCTTCGCCTTTTTCATCAATAGCATCTTTTAATTTTCTTCCTTCTGTTTTGACTGTCTCAATTAAACTTTTGTATTTTTCCTGAATGTACTCATCTAAAATCTTACGACGTTGTTGAATAAGGCTTTCTACTTCATCCCGTGTTTCAGGGCTAATTTGTTCTCTGTCACGCAAATAGTATACGGCATCAGTTAAATGAGCTTTTTCATCATAAATTAAGTTTTGAAATTTTGACTTATTGCTGTAAAGAGCATTTTCTTTCTCGTTTTGTTCTCTTGATACATCATTCCAATTTTCAGCAATCCAAGAACTCCACTCATTGAACAGACGAACACGTTCCCTATCCCAAACTTGTTTGAAGTCTTCTGCTGTATCCACCGTTTCAAATTCTCCGCCGCCGGCTTCTGCAACCGAAAGTAATTGTTTTTGACCATTGCTATCTACATCAAAGCCGATGATATTAACAACGGCTTTAATATTGGAATCATGAAGTTCCTTTGCTGCCTTTACCGGATCACCGTCACATGTTTCAATTCCATCACTTACCACGTAAATGATATTTTGTCCTGGCTTATTTGCTTTTTCAAAATCCTTTTTTGTTTCCGTAATTGCTAAAGCAATTGGTGTCCAACCTGTAGGTTGGAATTTCCCTAATGAAGCTTTAAAATCGGTAGCATTATAAGGCTTTAAATCATAAACCACTTCTGTGCTTCCACATGAAAGTTTTTTATCTTTGTCACTGTTACTTCCTTTATGTCCATATACTCTTAGTGAAACATTTGCTCCTTCCGGCATAGAAGAAACAAATTGATTAATAGCTTCTTTTGCAAGATCCATTTTTGTTTTACCACCGATTTTTTGAGCCATACTTCCACTAGCATCAAGCAAAATAGCGATATTAGCTGTTCCGTTGACTACTTGACCGTTATCTAGCTTCATTCCTTCAGGTGTTTCCGAAAGGGTTGTTTCAATGTGGGGATTAAAATTCTCCGCAAAATCATAATATTCTTTATAACCCTTTGATTCATTCATAAGCTTTAACAGTTGGTTGTAAACTTGAAAACTATCTTTATCTTGGAAGTTCTGCTCATCTAATGCTCTATGTACCACGGCTTCATTATAGGCATTACCTGAATATTTTCCTTTCTTCTCTTTCACAATTTCTTCTATACTCGTAGCAATTTGTATTTCTTCTTCTGAAGCAGCTTTTTCTTCCTTTTTAGTTTCTTCCTTGTTAGTTTCTTTGGATTCCTCACTTTTTGTATTAATAGATGCTTGATCCTTTGAACCACAAGCAGTTAATGTAAATGCTAAGAGTAATACTAAAAATGAAAACAATAACCGTTTTTTATTTTTTACTTTCATTGTAACCCTCACCTTTTAGAATATTTGTTAAAGATTAGAGATGGGCAGGTAGTTGCGTTTTTGTAAATTGAAAACTGTACCGTTTTTTCAGCCCTTAGATTCTTTTAACCCGTCCATTGAATTTTTCTTTCCAGTAGCCTTTCGACATGTCCGCAATCGCTACGCCTGTGCTTGTTTGCGCTCCGATGAATTTTCCATCACCGACATAAATACCAACATGCCCATCTTTTTTATAAGTATCAAAGAATACAAGATCACCCGGCTGTATTTCACTAGGAGGAATCGGCTTTCCTAAATGCTTGAGCGTTTCCGTACTAGTTAAACTTAACGGACCAAGATCGATGCCGACTTGAGCAAATG
>NZ_PNFF01000005.1 GCF_028888695.1 Bacillus methanolicus
GGAGCAATTTTCCATATCGCTCAGAAGCGACTTTCATAATATAACATGATTAATTTATCATGTCAACATATTTTTTGTTGTTAAAAACTTTTCATTTACTCCTCATGTCGAGGACGAAATCTAATATAACATGTGAGTAAAATGTTTGCAATATAATTTTTTAAAAAGCTTATAAAAAAATATTTTTTCCCTTTTCATTTCATCATTAACCAAACCTTCTTTATTCTTCATTTACAAAAAGAACGCTGCTTTAAGAGATTTAATAGTATAAAAAATATCTTAGATATCCACAATTTATCAACAATAAAGTGAATAACATGTTATTAAAAATAAAGCATAACTATACTTATCCACAATTGTGTATAAATTTATTCACATTACCCACAGAAAATTATAGAAAAGTTAAGTGCTAACAGGAAAAACCTTTTCATAGAATAAAGATAAATCCAATCTAAAAATGAAAGATGAGAATATGCTGCAATCGATCGCACTCTATTTATCCCTATTTATGGCCATTCTATTTTTTGCCTTTGCCTACGTTGAAGGATTAAGAATTGCCGATTCCAATGAAAAAGTCTATGGAGGCACATCTATTTTTACTGTAGTTTTTGGTTTTATTTTTTCCAGACTCTCATATGTTTTTCTATAATCTATAAAAATAATCCCCTGCCGTAAGGGGATTACTTTTTGAAATCTTCTTTATAAAATTGATAAATCAGCTGCTTTCATTTCCTATTTTTTCTTTTAATTGTCGGTACAAATCATTTATGTCGTACAATACTATTGTTTCCGTTTTTCAATTTTTAAGTTATCTAAATAATTTTGGTCAATCAATCCTTTATACGTTTCTTGCCAACTTTTCACATGGACCCGAGCAATTTGAGCTGCATCGTCTCCCACTGCTTTACGTATAATCATATTCTCTCCTTCCGTTTATCTATACAGAATGTTCCCTCATATGTTTTATTTTTACTTTTCTTTCATCTATAAGGAATAAAGAAATACCGATAATAATAACTAGACCGCCAATCATTTGAGTAGCAATCACGTTCTCGCCGAGCAAAAAATATGCCATTATTGTCGCCCCAACCGGTTCAAAAAGGATAGCCATTGAGATCGTTGAAGTGCTGAGCCACTTTATGGACCAATTAAATAACGTGTGCCCAAGCAGCGTCGGAATGAGTGCAAGCAAAATGAAATAAATCCAGTCCTTTCTCTCTGCCGGTATAATTGGCTCATTTACAGCAAGGATATAAATAAAAAGCGTAATAGTACTGATGGTGTAGACAACAAAAGTATAAGTGATAAGAGACAGTCTTTTTCTCACTGTTTGGCCAAATAACAAATAGGCAGTTACAAGAGCACAAGCTGCAAGGGCCAAAAAGTCGCCAAATAAAGCGGCTCCGCTGATTTGAAAATCACCCCAGCTAATAATAACGCTCCCGGCAACTGCGATAATTCCGCTTAATATCGCTTTACCCGATAATCTTTCCTTGAAGAAAAAATAAGTACCTATAAAAGCAAAGATAGGCTGCAATGTTACAAGAACTGTCGAGCTTGCAACAGATGTGAAATTTAAAGACTCAAACCAGAAGATAAAATGAAATGCTAAAAATAAACCGGCTACAATGGAATATAGCCAGTCTCTCATCGTAATAAAACGGAGCTCGCCGGCATATTTCAAAAGAAAGAGCGGCAGCATAAATAAAACTGAAAAAAATAATCTATAAAAAGCAATTACACCCGAGGGCGAAGCAGCTACCTTTACAAGAATGGCGGATGTTGAAACTGCTATGACCCCAATTGCGAGGGCAAGGTATGGATTTACTTTCTGATCCCGCATAGTCTAACTCCTTTGCCTCTTTGGTTTAAAATTACACCATTTTACACCATGAAAAGGGGTAATTCTTATGAAATTATTAATTTTTTAAATGCTAAGAGAAAATTGGTCTCATTACTTTTTTCCAGTTACTCCAAGTTCTCAACTTCCACCTGATTAACCCCTGCCAATGATTTCAATTGGTGATAAACTTCTGTCGTATAAACATTTTTATTTGTGGTGATAATACCACTGATCGTAACGTCATCCTTTTCTTCTTTTAATTTAATTCGTTTTATCCCTATTTTCCTGCTTTTCATTTCTATCAATAAATTGGTTAAATCTGTTGTTTTATCAATGATTATCTTAAATTTGATTTCTTTTTCACTTAACTTTTTTGGTCCAATCCACTCAAACAAAAAAGGGATGATTTTTACTCCAACGATAATAAAAATAACACCTAGAAAAGCCTCTATGTAAAAACCAGCACCAATAGATATTCCGATTCCTGCGGAAGCTAAAACTAATGCGGCAGTTGTTAATCCTGATATAGCCTCATTGCTTCTTCGTAAAATCACCCCTGCCCCCAAAAAACCAATTCCGCTAATGATATACGACGGTATGCGCCCGGGATCCATTGGACGAGAGTATTCTTTAGAATAAAGAAAAGCGGACTCATAAGATACAATCGTTAATAAACAAGCCATAACTGAAACAATTTGGCATGTTTTTAAACCTAAAGGCTTCCCCTTTAATTCTCTTTCTAATCCAATGACCAAACCCGCTAATCCAGCAAAAATTAATTTTACCAACACTTCATTTTTTATTAACGATTCGACAATCTGATTCATTTTCTCTCCCCTTTAACCTGTATTTAAATCTTTTTATTAATATATAACATAATTACAGTGATAAGTTTTTAATTCTGTTTAATTGATTTCATAATATTTATTAAATAATTTAAACTGAAACATGATTAGAATCAAAGTTTGTAAAGAGTTTACCAAAATTTCAACTGCTTTTTAAAAAATTTTTCTATTGCATAGAAAGTAAAATGCCGCTATAATATCTTCTGTACCTCATACGGGGCATTAGCTCAGCTGGGAGAGCGCTTGCATGGCATGCAAGAGGTCAGCGGTTCGAGCCCGCTATGCTCCACTTAATAGCTTATGATGAAACGCCATTTCAATTGAAATGGTGTTTTTTATTGAAGATAGATGGGATTACTCAGTCAAACTTACATTTTTTCTAATACTTTACAGATGAAAATTTTTTGGAAATATGCTATATTATTCACCGTCGGTTTAACAAATTCAATTAAGCGGATGTGGCGGAATGTCAGACGCGCTAGATTCAGGTTCTAGTGGTAGTAATACCGTGGGGGTTCAAGTCCCTTCATACGCATTTTTTCAGGCTTCAACTTTTTTGGTTGAGGTCTTCTTAAATTGACCTTAAATTATTTCATTAAAGGGATCTGTATCCATCCACTCCCTTTAAAGCTTCTCAATCGGGAAGTAGCTCAGCTTGGCAGAGTACCACGTTCGGGACGTGGGGGTCGCAGGTTCAAATCCTGTCTTCCCGACCATCATAAAAATGCGTGTGTAGTTTAATAGTAGAATTTCAGCTTCCCAAGCTGACGGCGGGGGGGCGATTCCCATCACCCGCTCTGCAGCCTAGTTTGGCGAAATAATTCATATCTATCATTCTGGAGAAGTACCCAAGTGGTTTAAGGGGGCGCACTCGAAATGCGCTAGGACGGGCAACCGTCGCGTGAGTTCGAATCTCACCTTCTCCGCTTATTGTTTGGCAAAAAAAGACTTTTAACTTATAGAAAGATTGAAAATGCCGGGATTTTTCTCGGCATTTTTTGCATTTCTATAACAGAAAAAACTTTAGGTGCTTAAGAATTCAAATTTTTCCTTCTTCGAAGCAGAAATTGACATGTAACCAAAAGGTTTTATATACTTAAATACGAAACCTTTTGGTTGCATATCTATTTAAAAACGGAGGTAAGTCATATGGAAGTAAATCAGCCAAGCAAAGTTCCAGACATCCGTAAAACAACCGTATTTAATGCACCAATTCAGAAAGTATGGGAAGCAGTAGCAACTTCAGAGGGCATCGCTGCATGGTTTATGCCAAATAATTTTGAGCCAAAAGTCGGGCATGAATTTACTTTACAGTCACCTTTTGGACCATCACCTTGCAAAGTTCTTGAACTTGACCCGCCTCACCGCCTTTCCTTTTCGTGGGATGAAAGTTGGCATGTTTCTTTTGAATTAAAGGAATTGGAAGGAAAAACGGAATTTACACTCATTCATTCCGGTTGGGGTGATCCGAATGAAATAATGACAAAGCCGGGAGAAACACAATCCGTCATAAGAAACCGAATGAACAATGGCTGGGAGTCTATTGTTAAAGAGAAACTCCGTAAAGTAGTTGAGGGTTAATGTCAGCAGCGAAAAAGCATGATATTTTCCAAGCAATCGCTGATCCTACCCGGCGTAAGATGCTTCGACTTCTCGCTGAAAAAGAATTGCCTGTCACTGAAATAAGCAGGCACTTTCCTATGAGTCGTACAGCAGTTTCGAAACATTTACGCGTTCTTTCTGAATCGAAACTTGTCAGTGTCAAGAAATCGGGGAGGGAGAAGCTTTATAAGCTCCAACCGGACGCACTGCTCGAACTAAAAGAATGGCTTTCCTTTTTCGAGCAATTTTGGGAAAATAAGATTTCAATGCTTCAACATTTTGTGGAAAATGAAGAGATAGGCGAATTAAATCTTATAGTACCTAACAATGAGGAATCGAATGAATGATACCGGTCTTAATGACCAAAAAAGGTAAGCAATCATATTCAATATGACGAATATGTGCTTACCTTTTATTTTTTCGTCTAAAGATTAAAATGTATGGGCTAATTCCTTAGCGCGGGCAATTGCATTTTCTTTAATTTCTTGAGCTTTGTCAGGCATTGCATTGTGTCCTTCAATAAATAAGCCTTCAAGTGAAGGAACGCCGAAGAATTTCATCATAGCGTCGATGAATCTGTGGCCCATTTCTAATTCAGCTGCCGGACCTTCTGAATAGATACCGCCGCGTGCTTGAATGTGCAATGCTTTTTTATCTGTTAACAAACCAACTGATCCTTGTTCTGTATATTTAAAAGTTTTTCCTGCAACAGCAACTGAATCAAGATATGCCTTCATAACTGGAGGGAATGAAAAGTTCCACATAGGAGTTACGAATACATATTTATCTGCTGCGATGAACTGTTCGCACAACTCTGAAAGTCGGCCCACTTTTGCTTTTTCTTCAGCGGTAAGTTCTTCGAATGATTGTCCTGAACGAAGTTTTCCCCAACCGCTAAGTACGTCTGCGTCAATTTGCGGAATGTTTTCTTTAAATAAATCAATATGAACCACTTCATCGTTCGGGTTGACTTCTTTATAAGTATCGATAAACACTTTTCCTGCTGCCAAGCTGTAGGATTGTGTTTCATTTAGCGGGTGAGCCGTGATGTACAATACTTTTGCCATGATGTTTTTCACCTTTCTTTTATTAAATTTTCTTTGACATTTTAGTTTTCATCAGAAAACTAAATAATAGTCAAAAAATATATCTCGAATTAAATTATTTTTAATTCGAGATAAATAATACTAAAATTTTTTTTTCGAATCAACCATTTTGTCTCTGAATAAATATAAAAAAGATTTGCCTGAAATGACAAATCCTTTTTATATTACTAATTATTATCAAATGAATAAGGATTGCGACCTATGATTTTTCTCATTTCATCAGTTATCTCAAAATAATCATTTCCTGCAGACTCATCAGAAACCGTATTTTCCAACTGTACGCTGCCATCATAGTACATAGGTTTTTGTTCCAATTATTTTCACCTCCACAAACTATTAGGCAAACGATATACATTTATCTAAATATATTTTATCATTAATATGAAAGATTTTGAATATTTAATAAATATTATTTTTTTATAATTATCTCTATATATTAGAAGGTCTTGATCTTTACTGCCAAAGCAATTATAATTAAAAACTGATGTCCCAGTAGCTCAGCAGGATAGAGCAACAGTTTCCTAAACTGTAGGTCGGGAGTTCGAATCTCTCCTGGGACGTTATATTATTTTTACCTATTCAATTAAGAGGCGGATATTACCAATTCCCGCCTCTTTTTATGAGAAAATGAAAAGGACCTGACTGTATGAGCCAGGCCCTTTTTGATTAATCGTAATTAAGAGAAGAAACCCATCATCTAAAACTTTATTACAATGGCAAAAGAGCAATTGATTCACGTGAACGGATATCTTCAATCATATTTACCCATTCTTGCGGTTTTTCCGAAAGCACAGAATAATAAGTAGTAAGGAAATCTGCTACCAAGCTGGCCGAAAGTTCCGTTACATTTTCGTCCATCGGCATAAAGCAAAGATCCAGTCCCGAAACCGCCTCTCCGTTATTCTCCCATGAAGGATGCACATATGAAAGGTCAAGGCGTTTATAGCCAAGGTGTGAAAGCACTTCGCGGCGAACGTAAGGATCCATCGGTTTTACTCCGCCAAATTGATAGTTTTCTACTTGGTAAGGATCGTAGATTTCAGCAAACATTCCAAATAACTCATTTCCGTTTTCTTTTGCTAAATTTTGCAAATCTTTTAAACGATTTTGGGCAAGAAAGCGTCCAAGGCTTAAGCCCGGTTTCCCAATGATCGTAAAATCTGTCATCGCAATGTTCCAGTCTTTGTAGTAGCGGTATTCCGTGGCTCCTACTACCTCATCCTCATGAACCGCTACAAATACACGGATATCCGGGTCCTCTAACGGTTCTTTCCATAGATCAAATTCTAACACTTCTTCAGGTGGAAATACCTCTTTCATTAAATTATGAAGTTTTGAAAACAAAGGATCTTCAATGCTCGTAATACGTACATATTCCATCTGTCATCCCCCATTGCATATTATTCTTTATTTTTTCTCATTTCCAAAAAGATTGCTGATTTTAAAAATTCTTTGAGTTGCTTAATGTGTTCCCATCAAATGTGATGTAAATTCACAGCAAATTAGTAATCCTATTCATTTACATATTTTTTAAAGAACAAAAGTTCAATAAAACCTTTATTTAAATGGATTTTTCCATTCCATTAATGCAGCATATCCGCATGATTCTTCATCTTCCAGATAATTTTCCACAACTCCGATTGGCATACGGCCGCAACGCAGCAGGAACGTAATAACAGGGTCTTTTAATTCTCCCTTGACAACTGCTTCTAAATAGTCATTAGCTGACATTTCATCTGCTTTCTTGTGATAGCCAGGCATCCGCCCGCCGCCGAGCAGCCGGTCAAGCCCTTTTTGAATCACGACATGGTACATTGACTGCATCATAATCTTTCCGAGCCCAAGCTTTCTGTATTTAGGACGGACGCTGATATCAACAATATACAATGTATTTCCATTTGGATTATGATTGCGGATGTAGCCGTTATCGGTAACTTCTTCCCACGTGTGGTTCGGGTGTTCAGGGTCAAAATCCGTTATGAGGCCAGTGAGTGACCCTGCCAACTCCCCATTCACTTCGATGCATAATGCCCCTTCCGGAAACAGAGTGACATGATTATTCAACTGCTCCTTATTCCACCATAATTCAGATGGAAACGGCGGAGGAAAGCATTCAGCTTGAATTTGAATTAGGTCATCAAAATCTTTCTCCGTATAGTTGCGAACTACAGCCGGCAAAGGGCGATCTTGATCATACACATATATTTCACTGCGGTAATAAATGTTACGATCTTTCAACTTCCATTCCCTCCCAATCCGGATATAAATCATTTCTGCGGTCGCGCCATGTTGTCACGGATCCCCGCTCGCGCACTTCGTACAGAAGATCTAAATCAAGATCAGCAGTTATAATCATATCGTCGTTTATTTCACCTTCTGCCAAGATTCCCTTCGGCGGGAACGGAATATCATTCGGCGTAATAATAGCTGCCTGTCCGAAATTAGCGCGCATAAAATCAACAGTCGGCAAGGAGCCGATTGTTCCCGTTACAACGACATACACTTGATTTTCAATTGCTCTTGCATGGCTAGTGTATCGGACTCGGTGGAAGCCGTGGCGGTCATCCGTACAGGACGGGCAGAAGATTACATCCGCTCCTTTTGCTTTTGCCATCCGGACGATTTCCGGAAATTCAATATCATAACAAGTTAGGAGAGCAATTTTTCCCTTCTCCGTGTCAAAAATGCGGAAGTCTTCGCCAGGCGCCATATTCCATTCATGAACCTCCGTTGGCGTGATATGCAGCTTTGCCTGTTCTTCTATTCTTCCGTCCGGATAAAATAAATGAGCTACGTTATAAAGGCGGTCATTTCTGCGAATGACATGGGTGCCGCCAATAATATGCGTGTTTGTTTCTTTAGCAAAGTTTGAAAAAAGAGTTCGGTATTGCTCCGTGAAATCAGGTAATTTGTCGATAGGCAACCCTTTTCCATCCTTGCTTCCGATCGATAAAAGCTGTGTCGTAAAGAATTCAGGGAAAAGAATAAACTCCGCATTAAATTCTTGGGCAGTTTTTATATAATGTTCGCATTGTCTTGCAAACTCATCAAACGAATTAATTGTATGCAAATGATACTGAACAGCTGAAACCCGAATTTTCAACTTAATCCCCCCAGTATGATTCAAATCATTAATTTATTTTCTCTACTGTGATTATGAGTCATTTTTTACATTATCACAAGTACTGACTTTTGTGTTATATGGTTACAAAAAAGTAACCAACTTTTTTTCTTAACTATCAGTGTACAAGACTTATAAGGGAATGTACATTCAAATATGTATTTCAAAATATAGTATTGTTAATAATGGTCGAAGAATACTTGTTTTGAGGTGAAAAGTGTGCACCAACGTTTTTATGCAAATTTTTTGCGGCTTCCAATTATATTACGAACCCTTTTCTTGGCATTATCGGCCATAATCTTTTTTGGTGCACTAATACATATAATCGAACCGTCAACATTTCCGTCTATTTTTGACGGCATCTGGTGGGCAATTGTCACGACATCAACTGTCGGATACGGAGACTTTGCCCCTAAAACAATTCCGGGACGAATAACCGGAATGTTTTTAATCTTAACAGGAGCTGGATTTTTATCTTTTTACTTTGTAAATTTAGCAACAGCAACCGTTACAAGACAAAACGCATATATTGAAGGAAAGGTGGCATTTAAAGGCATGGGGCATTTGATCATAATCGGTTGGAACGAACGTTCAAGAGAAATTATCCATCATTTATCGAATGCCGGACCTAATCTTCAAATTATTCTAATCGATGAAACACTTGAATCAAATCCAATGCCCAACATTCTTCATTTTGTAAGAGGAAGAGCGAATCAGGACGAAACTTTAGTAAAAGCGAACATTTTTAAAGCTGAAAAAGTGTTAATTACATCAGACCAGCATAAAGATGAATTGCATGCTGATATGTTCTCGATTCTTACCCTCTTGACGATTAAAGGGTTATGTCCCTCTGTTCATTGTATTGTTGAGGTGCTGACAACTGAACAGATGGCCAATGCAAAACGTGCCGGAGCTGACGAAATTATTCAATCGAACGTTCTGACTAGTTTTGTGATGGTGAATAGCATAACAGCCAGGAGAAAAATATCATCGATATTAGAACTTTTAGGCCAGCTTGATGGAGTCAAATTGACTTTGTCTGAATCATCAGACAATTTGATCGGCAAATCCTTCAAGGAGGCTTCCTCATTATTACTGGCAGAGGGGATTTTAATCGTAGGCATAAAAAGAGGAGAGGAAACTTTTGTAAATCCCTCCCACCCGTTTATCATTTCTAAAGATGATCAATTACTTAAGATTATTCGTTAATCAGCTAACAAGACAGATTCTAATTCATTCACCAGCGATTTACCAATGTCTATATATTTTTCAGGAAAGCTTGCATCTTTATCGACCGGTTCTGAAAATTGATTAAAAGACGTAAGAGTATTCCCCATAGAAGCATTGTCATCCAGCCCGCTTTCGTATAGATGAGAAAGCAGATAAGGCCTTTCAACCATTACTGTGCAGCTATGAGAGTCAAGCTGACCATCAATCGCCCTAAAGGGAATCCTTAAAAATTGATACCCTGATTCATCATCAATTTTATAATCAAATGAACCATGATCATATTCCCAGTTGCCTCCAATCGAATATCCGAGAGGCTTTAATAGCTGTTCAAGCTTGTATAAATCAACATGCAGTCCTTCGACCTTTGAAGGGATTTCAATCATCATCTTTCCACCTTTCCAAACGTTTTCTTTAGTTTCTCCCAAAAAAATTTTTTAATAAAAAAAAGTGCTGACCAATTATCAGCACTCTCTCACCGTCATTTCTTATTTCAAGCGTTTTTCAAGCTCCTCTTTTTTCTCTTCAAAGCCCGGTTTTCCAAGTAAGGCAAACATATTTGCTTTATAAGCTTCAACTCCGGGCTGATCAAATGGATTGACACCAAGCAAGTATCCGCTCATCGCACATGCCTTTTCAAAGAAGTACACTAAATAACCGAAGGTATACTCATCTAATTGCGGAATGGAAACAATAAGGTTCGGTACTCCTCCGTCTGTATGGGCAAGCAATGTTCCTTCGAATGCTTTATTATTAACGAAATCAACTGTTTTGCCGGCAAGGTAATTCAAGCCGTCAAGGTCGCTTGCTTCTTCTTCAATCATTAATTCATGGCGCGGTTTTTCCACTTTTATAATGGTTTCAAATAAATCTCGGCGGCCTTCTTGGATATATTGACCTAATGAGTGAAGGTCCGTGGAGAAATTTGCCGAAGCCGGGAATATTCCTTTTTGGTCTTTCCCTTCGCTTTCGCCAAATAATTGTTTCCACCATTCTGCAAAATATTGAAGACCAGGTTCGTAGTTAATGAGCATTTCAATTGTTTTGCCTTTATTGTAAAGAATGTTTCTTATTGCAGCATACTGATAGGCAGGGTTTTCTTCGAGCTCTGATTTTCCGAAATCTTCCCGTGCCTGGGCTGCCCCTTTCATCATCGCTTCAATATCGGCACCACTGACTGCAATAGGAAGAAGACCTACAGCAGTTAATACAGAGTATCGGCCGCCTATATCATCAGGAATAACAAATGACTCATATCCCTCATTATTGGCAAGTGTTTTTAGAGCACCTTTTGCTTTATCTGTTGTTGCATAAATGCGTTTACGCGCCTCTTCCACACCATACTTTTCCTGAAGCAGTTTGCGGAAAATCCGAAATGCAACCGCCGGTTCCGTAGTCGTACCTGATTTGGAGATGACATTGATGGAGAAATCTTTGCCTTCCAGCAAATCCATGATGTCTTTCATATATGTTGAACTGATATTATTTCCGACAAACAAAATTTGCGGTGTTCTTCTTTTTTCTTTCGGCAGGGCGTTATAAAAGCTGTGTTGCAGCATTTCAATTGCTGCGCGGGCACCTAAGTACGAACCGCCGATACCGATTACTAGTAATACATCTGAATCACTTTTTATTTTTTCCGCCGCTTTTTGAATTCGGGCAAACTCTTCTTTATCATAATCAACAGGCAGATCAATCCAGCCTAAAAAATCGCTCCCTGTTCCGGTTTTTTCATGCAGTGAATGATGAGCTACTTTTACCATATCTCTTAAGTATGTAAGTTCATGTTCACGAAAAAACCCAAGGGCTTTCGAGTAATCAAAGCGAACGTGCGTCATATCTGACCCTCCGTAAAATTATTTACAATTTCACTTTATCGAATGCTTTCTCGTTTATCAAGAAACTATCTATTATGTAAGCGCGCCAAAATTTAAATAGATACTCGTGGAAGCTTATTCATGAATGAAAACTGGTAAGCTCTCCCGATGAATCGATTCCGAAGCGTTCCTTGCGGAGCTGGACACGTCCAAAATAGCGGACCTGAAAAGTTTATAAAGATGCACGATAAATAGCGAGAATATCTTCACGAGTTAATTTTTTGAAATTGCCAATTTCACCTTCCAACATTACTTTATCTGCCATGATTTCAAGTTTGCTGTCGTCAATGCCATAATCTCCCAGCCGGGAAGGGGCACCGATGCTGTTCCAGAACTCCCGCAATTTTTCAATACCTTCAAGCCCTGCTTCTTCGTCTGTTTTTCCTTCAGGATTCACACCGAAAACGCGAACTGCAAGCTGTTTGAAGCGCTCCGGTTTTACTTTCAAATTATGTTTCATCCAGTTAGGGAAAAGGATGGCTAAGCCGCCGCCATGAGGGATATCATAAACAGCTGATACAGCATGTTCAATTTTGTGTGTTGCCCAATCACCGCGGTAACCCATTGAAAGCATTCCGTTTAATGCCATTGTTCCGCAATAAAGAATCGTTGACCTGTGTTCATAGCTTTCAAGATTTTCAAGCAATTTCGGCGCAGTTTCCATCACAGTAATCAATAAAGATTCACACATGCGGTCTTGGAAAGGAGTATTTTCCTCCGGGTGGAAATAATGTTCGAACACATGGGACATCATGTCCACTATTCCATAAACAGTTTGGTCTCTTGGAACGGTAAATGTATTTTCAGGCTCGAGTATGGAGAACTTCGGAAAAACTGCCGGGCTTGACCAGCCATGTTTTTCGTTTGTCTCCCAATTGGTGATGACAGACCCGGAATTCATTTCCGATCCCGTTGCTGCAAGTGTTAATACTGTGCCAAAAGGAAGAGCTTCTTTCACTCTGACTTTTTTAATTACGAAATCCCATGGATCTCCTTCATATTTGACTCCGGCAGCAATTGCTTTTGTACAGTCAATGACACTTCCGCCGCCAACTGCAAGGATAAATTCGATTCCTTCTTTCCTGCATATTTCGATCCCTTTCCGGACAGTTGAAATGCGCGGATTCGGTTCAACTCCTGATAGTTCAAAAATTTCCGAATTGATTTCCTTTAAATAATTAACAACTCTGTCATAAAGGCCGCTTCGCTTTATGCTTCCTCCTCCGTATACAAGAAGCACTTTTTTTCCGTATTGAGGAATTTCCGTTTTTAACTGCTCCAATTGGCTGCTTCCAAATATTAATTTTGTAGGATTCCAATATGTAAAATTCTCCATAATGATCAACCTCCTTTATCTATTATACGCTCTTTTCTAAAAGAATGTTGTTTTTTGAAACTCGTGAAATATTCCATTTTTACTAATAAAATTATAAATCCTATGATGAATAATTCCGAAAAAGTTGTATTAACCTATTAACGAATTTATTTCACAAGGAGGAAAAGCAAAATGAGTACCATTCAACGTATTGCACTAGTTCTTACGATTATTGGAGCTATTAACTGGGGTTTAATCGGCTTTTTTCAATTCGATTTAGTCGCAGCTTTATTTAACGGACAGGATTCCGCTATGTCCAGAATTATTTACGGTTTAGTAGGAATTGCCGGCCTCATTAATATTGGCCTCCTGTTTGTGCCTAACGAACGGGAAGATGAGGCTGCAGAAGCAAGACCAACAAGATAAAATAAGAAAGCGCAAGCGCCTTGGTTAGCCCCGACAAGCGCTGGAGCTAGATTGCGTATATCTGATCCAAAGACACATTTCTGCTTTAACAAAGTTCAACTTTCTTTGAAAAGGCGCAAAAGAACCTTACTCATGAGAGGCAAGGTTCTTTTCTTTTATACCAATCCTCGAAACGGGAATGCCTCAGCTTAAAACTTTCTTGATCCGTTCGATTGCCCAATCCAATTCTTCTTCGCTGATCACAAGCGGCGGCGCAAAACGAATCACTGTTTCATGAGTTTCTTTGCAAAGCAAGCCTTCATCTTTTAATTTCTCACAATATTTGCGGGCAGGTTCATGAAGCTCCATTCCGATAAATAAGCCGCGGCCGCGAATTTCTTTAATGAAAGGATTTTTTATTTCCTGAAGCTTGCTGATAAAATACTCTCCCAGTTTCAAAGAGCGTTCTGCTAGCTTTTCATCCACTAACACATCAAGTGAGGCGATCGAAACAGCACAAGCCATCGGATTTCCTCCGAATGTTGATCCGTGGGAACCAGGATTAAATACTCCCAGCACGTCTTTGTTCGCAACTACGCAAGAAATTGGAAATACTCCCCCACCTAAAGCTTTTCCGAGAATATACATATCCGGCTCAACATCTTCCCATTCACAAGCAAACATTTTCCCGGTACGTCCAAGGCCGGTTTGAATCTCATCAGCAATGAACAGCACATTATTTTCTTTACAAATTTCATAAGCTTGTTTTAAGAAGCCTTCCGGTGGAATGATTATCCCTGCTTCTCCTTGAATAGGCTCGATCAAAAATGCCGCTGTATTCGGCGTAATCGCATTTTTCAATGCTTCAATATCGCCGTAAGGAATCAATTTAATTCCCGGAAGCATTGGACCGAAGCCCCGTTTGTATTCTTCTTCAGATGACAATGAGACAGCAGTCATCGTACGGCCATGGAAGTTTCCGACGCACGCGATAATTTCAGCCTGATTATCAGCGACCCCTTTTACATCATAAGCCCATCGGCGTGCAGCTTTAATGGCAGTTTCTACAGCTTCCGCACCTGTATTCATTGGAAGAACCATTTCTTTATGCGTTAATTTGCTAACCTTTTCATACCATGGTCCAAGCTGATCATTATGGAAAGCACGGGATGTAAGCGTGACTCTGTCAGCCTGGTCCTTCAGTGCTTGAATAATTTTTGGATGGCGGTGCCCTTGATTCACTGCTGAATAAGCACTAAGCATATCCATATATTTGTTTCCTTCTGGATCTTCCACCCAAACGCCTTCTGCTTTTGAAATGACGATTGGGAGCGGATGGTAGTTATTAGCGCCATATTTTTCAGTTTGCTCAATTATTTGTTCTGTTTTTGCCGTCACCTTAATTCCCTCATTTCATGCGAAAATAGCGATTACATTTCCATTTTATCGAAAAACCTTCATTGATTAAAGTCTCCAATAAAAGAGGGTCAGACCCCCCCGACAAACCATTCTATAGATTGTCATTATTGCAAGGTGTCAGACCCTCTAAATAAAAAAACCGGAAATTCCGGTTTTCTTACCTTTTTATTAAATCTTCGCGCTGGGATTGTTCAATCCACTCTTCAAGTTTTTCTTTTAATGTATTAAATCCTTGCGAGTCATTCTGGGTATACTGCTGAATCGCTGCTTGGCGCTTGCGCGGTTTTCTTGTTTTTGCAGCTGTCTGGGCAGAAGCCTCTTCAGTTGCCCGAATCGAAAGCCCGATTTTTCCAGCTTCTTCATCCACTGAAAGCACTTTTACTTTCACTTCGTCACCGATCTTCAAATGCTCGTTCACATCTTTCACATAACCGTGTGTAATTTCTGAAATATGGACTAGGCCCTGGGTATTTTCATCCAACGAAATAAAGGCTCCGTATGGTTGAATTCCGGTAACCTTACCGGTTATTATACTTCCTACTTCTATTTTCTCTGACATAAAAACACTCCTAAATTTTGTTATTTAATCATCCCATTTATACGCAATAAAATATTTTATCACAAATAGTGCCTATTATCAAAAAATGAAAAAGTGTTTCCGCTTTTTGTCATTAGGTAGAATTAAAGCGAGGCAGAGGCCTCGCTTTTTTTGAAAATATTTTTCATAACCATGTATAAAAAAAGAAGGAATGGATATCCTTATACTATAAGGCTTTCTAGTATTCCCCCCTTTTTGATGCGGACGACCGGTTTCGGTTGTCTTTTTTTTGTGGAAAAGGGGCGGAGCTGCGCTAACAAAAATAGAAATGGCAACTATCTTTTAGCAAGATACATGTTCAGCTTTGTAATTATTTTGAGCTTGGCTTCGCTCACACCGCCTTATTATGTTGGTTATGTTTTAAAATGAAACCTATTTTCATGTTAGGGTTGGGAGTATAAACTCATGCACGTTTCTTATCAATTACCTTAACAGTCGATCAAAGACTATTCAGAAACCTCTTGATTCGCTTTATGGCCTCTTGAAGCTGTTCCATCGAAGACGCATACGAACAGCGCACATGGCCCTCGCCGCTTTCACCGAAAACATTCCCTGGAACAACGGCTACCTTTTCCTTTAGCAATAATTGCTCAGCAAACTGTTCAGATGTTAATCCGGTACTTTCAATGGATGGAAAGGCATAAAAGGCGCCTCCCGGGATATGGCATTCCAAGCCGATCTCATTAAGGGATTGAACAAAATAGTTGCGGCGCCTGCGGTAACTCTTCTTCATCTCCTCAACATCATTTCTGCCATTTCTTAAAGCTTCAATCGCCGCATATTGCGCCATCGTTGGTGCACACATCATCGTATATTGATGAATTTTCAGCATTGCAGCCGATAATTCTTCAGGAGCGCACACAAATCCAAGCCGCCATCCGGTCATGGCAAAGCCTTTAGAAAAACCTTGGATCAGCAGCGTTCTTTTTCTCATTTCAGGAATGGCTGCCATGCTTGTAAATTCTTCATCATACGAAAGTTCAGCATAAATTTCATCAGAGATAATCAATAGATCGTATTTTTCCGCAATCCGGCCAATTTCTTCCAGATCGCTTCTCGACAGCATTGTACCTGTCGGGTTATTCGGTGAACAAATCATAATTGCCTTCGTTCTGGCAGTGATTGCAGCCTCTATTTGGAAAGGCATAATCTTAAAGTCGTTATCCTTTAAAGATTGAACATGAATTGGGGTTCCTCCGGCAAGGGTAACGAGCGGTGCATAGGAGACAAAGCTCGGTTCGACAACGATCACTTCATCCCCCGGGTTGATAATCGCTCTTAAAGCGATGTCTAATGCCTGGCTCCCCCCGACTGTTACAATAATTTCCGTCTTTGGAGAATATTGAACACCAAAAGACTTATACATATATTGGCTAATTTCTTCACGAAGCTCCAGGAGCCCCGCATTGGCTGTGTAAGACGTGTAACCTTGTTCAAGCGAAAGTATTGCCGCTTCCCTTACTGACCAAGAAGTTACAAAATCCGGCTCTCCTACTCCGAGGGATATGACACCTTCCATTCCGGCAGCCAGATCAAAAAAACGGCGGATTCCGGAAGGCTTAAGTTGATCAACTGTTTTTGACAAATATGTTTTCGTTTGTTCCATTATGGCGACACCACGATTCTTTTATCATCATCTGTCTGTTCAAAAATCGTTCCATCATGCTTATATTTTTTCAAAATGAAATGAGTTGTTGTGGAAATGACAGAATCCAAAGTCGACAGTTTCTCCGATACAAAACGGGCCACTTCATTCATCGAGCGGCCTTCAATAACAACAGAAAGATCATAGGCGCCTGACATCAAATAAACGGACTTTACCTCTTTAAATCGATAAATTCTCTCGGCAACTTCATCGAAACCAACACCCCGCTTCGGAGTAACCTTCACATCGATCATGGCAGTGACCCCTTCATGACCATCAATTTTTGACCAGTCAATGACGGTCGGATAGCTGACAATGACCTTTAAGTCTTCCAATTTTGCAATAATCTTATTTGTTTCTTCGCAGTCAAGACCCGCCATTTTTGATAGATCTTCGATCGAAATGCGGGCATTCTTTTCTAAAATTTCGACAATTTCCAGCTCTTTTTCAGATAATTTCATAGGAAACCCCTCTCATTATTTTCATTGAAATAATTACATTATAACAAAAATTCAGTCTAGAAGAGCATTACCTTATGTTTATTTTTTCAAAATAATTTTTGTCTAAGAGTGAAGTTAAAAATAGAGGGGAAAATAAAGAAGAGTTCCATTTGGAAACATTGTTTGCAGGAGTGAAGGTGAGAATGAATAGATCCGTTTTTAGCGACAGCAGAAACATTAATGGAATTGAAATTTATTATGAATATTACCGCAATGAACAATCAAAAGAAACGATCGTATTGCTGCACGGTTTTCTTTCGTCTACTTTCAGTTTTCGCAGACTGATTCCGCTGTTGAACGAAGACTTTAATGTGATTTCAATTGATCTTCCCCCTTTCGGAAAAAGCGGAAAATCTTACAATTTTATCTATTCTTATGAAAATATTGCACGAACAGTTATCACCCTTTTAGAATCACTTGATATTAGGAAAATATCTGTGACAGGCCATTCCATGGGAGGGCAAATTTCCTTAAAAATCGCCTCCCTTCGTCCGGATTTAGTACAAAAAGCAGTACTGCTTTGCAGCTCTGCTTACTTAAAACGATCAAAATTGCCGTTGATTTTATCAAGTTATATTCCATATTTTCATTTATATGTAAAAATGTGGCTCATAAGGTCAGGAGTACGAAATAACTTGCAAAATGTGGTGTATGATCACTCGTTAATTGATGAGGAAATGATGTACGGTTACATGAAGCCTTTTTTAGAGGAAGATATTTTCAAAGCGTTAGCAAGGATGATCAGAGACAGGGAAGGCGATCTGCATTCAAATACCCTGAAACAAATTGAAACCCCATGCTTATTAATTTGGGGAGAGCATGATAAAGTAGTCCCTCTTTCTGTAGGAAAAAGATTGACAAACGAATTGAATAATTCTAAGCTAATTGTCTTAAATAATACAGGGCACCTTTTGCCGGAGGAACGGCCGGAAGAAGTGTATCGGCATATTAAAGAATTTATATTTAGTTAAAATTTTGGAATATAACTTAGAAAAGCGCAAGCGCCTCGCTCAGGCCCGACAAGCGCTGGAGGGCCTGTCGGTGAAGTCGTTTTTTGACTTCATTGGCAGGCGTGAGGCGACCTCGAGGGCCTAGGCGCTCCTCGAAAAACTATCGCTTTCCTTCGTGCGATGTATCGCTTCCAAAGCGTTCCCTTGTGGAGCTGGACAGTTTTCAAAGTCCAGAAATATATACTTTCTTATACTTTTAAAAAAGGGTTGACTCCCTCCAACAATGATTAGAATGATTTTTTTAATGTTTGTCTTTAAGTTTATTGGTGGAGTCTAACCCTTTGTTTTAAATCAGCCTCTTTTTGATTATGATACTTTTGATTCTTTTTCCCCTTCAATGGACGGCTTTTCTTTTGAAAACAACCACCCGCAAACAGCAATTAAGATTAAAACGACATAGAACGTAATTTTCCATTCATGCGATGTCGCAAAACTTTCCGGCAGCACACTAAGTGCAGGATGCGACAACGTATAAACGGCAAGCTTAACGCCCACCCATCCGACAATAATAAACGCAGCAATTTCCAAACCGGGGCGCTTTTGCAGCAAATTAACGAAGACATTTGCCGCGAACCTTATTATGATTAAACCGATCATTCCTCCTGCAAAGACGACAAGGAATTTTCCACCGTCCAATCCTCCGATGCTCGGCAGTGGAGTGTTTGGCAGAGTTACGGCAAGAGCAACCGCAGCTAATATGGAATCAACTGCAAATGCGATGTCAGCTAATTCTACCTTAAAAACAGTCATCCAAAAACCTGAACCTTTTTTAACTTCTTTTTGATCTTCCTGGTTGGTTTTCCCCTTAACAAACTTTCGAAAGATATGATTAATCGACATAAATAATAAATAAATTGCACCGATTGCCTGAACCTGCCATACATCAACAAGATACGATATCGCAAATAGTGATGCGAAACGGAATACGAACGCCCCTGCAAGCCCATAGAATAACGCTTTTTTCCGATCCTCTTCCGGCAAATGCTTTACCATAATTGCCAGCACCAATGCATTATCGGCTGCCAAAAGCCCTTCTAGTGCAACAAGCACAATTAAAACCCAACCATACTCCATTAAAAGTGATAAATCCAAGTAAAAATCCTCCTCCATAAATCATTATTTTTTAATTTCTTTTTGCCTTTTCAAATAACGTAAAAAGGCCTTTACCTGCATCCGGTAAAGGCCTCAAAAATATAAAAGACCTTTACCATGAAGTAAAGGTCTTGCCAGCAACATTTCATGTTGCCAATAAAGCCGGAGATACGAATCTCGAAATGACGACTTTATTGAACAGCTACTCCCCTTTAAAAGGAAATATTTATTTAATTTCAATATACAATGAAGTTCCAATAATGTAAAGAATTTTATTTGCACAACTTTCTCAGAATCTGATTAAGGCGCTTTCATTTTGTTTACTGTTCGCCTTGTTTGTCATCCTGTGCTTTTTTCTGCTCTGTTTGTCCTTTGTCTTTTGAAATTTTTCCACATGCCACCCTTGATCCGGAGTCTCCGGCAGGCTGGGTCATTCCATCATCTTTTTCTTCGTGTATAACGATAGACGTTCCCTCCTTCGTAAACAAGGAAGTTTTTCCATTTTGCAATGTAACTTGTGGAGCCATAATTTCGGCCTTAGCCTTTCCGTCATCTTCAACAATTAAATTTGGAAGGTCTCCGGCATGAGCACCTTTAGGGTGCAGCAGGCCATGCTGTTTATTATCAGGATTAAAATGATTTCCGGCCGATTGAAAATCAGGCGGGTCACATTTGCCTATTTCATGAATGTGCATGGCATGTTCACCCGGCAGCAGTCCTTCAAGATTGACCTCCAGCTTAACCCCTGAAGCCTGTTCCGTTATTTTTATATTTCCAAGCGAATCGCCTACGCTGTTGAACATTTCAACGTCAACACTTTTAGGGTTTTCCTCTGCACACCCCGCCAAAAGAATCATTGAAATGATCATCCATCCTATTCTCATGCGATTTTTCCTCCATCAAGACAATTTGTCTCTATTCTTGCCTTTTTAATAAATACTTAAACGGATAGACACATGTCTTTTAAGAATAAAAAACGTGCATGAGTGTTAAACTCCCAACCCTAACATGGAAATAGCTTTCATTTTAATACATAACCAACATAATAAGGCGGTGTGAGCGAAGCCACGCTTTATATATTTACAAAGCTAAACTTGTAATTTGCTCAAGCAGGTTGGCATTAATAACTTTGTTAGTGCAGCTCCGCCCTTTTTCCGCAAAAAAAGAACAGCTTATTTGGCTGTTCCATTTTGGTCATTCTGTTCTAATATTCGTTTTTCCAGTTCTTTGCTTTTTTCTTCTTCCTTCCTGGAATAGATAACGATAAAGCGAAATGTAATAATGCACGCAATAAAAAAGATCATGAAAGAAATCGCAGCCGGTATATACTCTGACTTGTCTTCCGGGAAGTATAAAAACAAAGATAAAACGTACCATTGAATCATAACGTTTCTTCCTTTCTGCCATTTTAGCAGTGGTTCAATGAAATATTATACCAATTATTTTTGACTTCACCAACTGTAAAGAGTAAACTCCCAATCATTTTCCCGGCGCGCGAACTAAATTTTCAACTATTTTAAAACGGTAATTTTATTAATAACAACGTCTTCTTTCGGTTTATCGTGAAGCCCCGTTGGAGTGTTTGCGATTTTATCCACAACTTCCATACCTTCGATAACCTGTCCAAAAACAGTATGGCGAAAATCAAGCCAAGGCGTTCCGCCATTTTCGTAAGCTTTAATAATTTCCTCCGGGTAGCCTGCTTGTTCCATTTGGCTCTTCATGCCCGGATCAATGGAGTTGTTTTGAACAATAAAGAATTGGCTTCCGTTCGTATTAGGGCCTGCATTTGCCATCGATAATGCTCCGCGGATATTAAATAACCGATCCGAAAATTCATCTTCAAAAGGATGGCCGTAAATACTTTCTCCGCCGGTTCCATTTCCTTTTGGATCCCCGCCCTGAATCATAAAATCTTTAATGACGCGATGGAAGATCAAGCCGTTATAATAGCCATTTTCACTGTGAGTAATAAAATTTTCTACTGTTTTTGGAGCATATTCAGGAAAAAGCTTGATTTTAATTGTCCCCATGGAAGTTTCCATTTCCACTAATCTTTCATTTTCCAATACTTCTGTTGTTAACTGAGGATAGACCACTGTTCCATTCCCTTCTTTCTTTTCAGCTTTATTGTTTGAGACTCACTTGTTTGATTTTCAGGAGAACTTGATTCCTTTTAAAACTTGTCTCGCATGCGGCCAATAATAGCACAACTATAAGCAAATAAGCAACTATACGGATCCTATATTTCTTCCCTCCAATCTTATCCTAATTTTTATCGAATAATACTCGGACAGTTTCCTTTCTTTAACGGGAAACTGTTTGTTAAACTAATCATAAAATGGAAGGAGAGAAAACAGATGAGCGAATTAAAAATTGGTGATAAAGTTACTGCCATTTATAAAACTGGCAAATATATAGGTGAAATAACTGATATCCGTCCCCGGCATTTTCTAGTTAGAATATTAGCAGTCTTAAAACATCCGATCCAAGGGGACTTGCATCATCCGAAAGAAGCAGAAGGCGTTTTCTTTCACGAGCGCCGCGCCCTTTCGTTCAGAGAACAGACAAACGTACCAAAGCAAATGGTCAAGCCATTTGCTGATGAAATACCTGATTATATGGATTCATTAAAAGCAGCTGTCGAAAAAATGAAAGAGGAACTTCTTGCAGACGGATCTGCCTGGGCACAGCGAAGCTTAAAAAATTTTGAGTCTTTGGAAAAAGATTATTTTAGATAATTGGCTGACAGCTCATAAATCGGATATTGGTACTTCTAGGAAAAGCTGCGGTACAGTGCACAGAAACTTTATTGATCACTGTATTTGAGGGCGACCGAAGAACAATACAAATGGCTTCGGAAGCCCTGTCCGTTTATTTTTTCTTGATTACTGCAACTGTACACCTCGAGATACAAATAAGCTTTTCCTGTTCATCAACGATTTTAATATCCCAAACCATTGTTGTTCTGCCTCTATGTACAACCTCTCCATGTGCAGTCACGATTCCTTCTGTTTTCGGGCGCACATGATTGGCGTTAATTTCAAGTCCGGCAACTGCCTCTGTTTCCTTATCCACAAGTTCATAAGCTCCGAGACTGGCAACTGTTTCCGCCAAAGCAACAGAGGCTCCCCCATGCAATAATCCAAATGGCTGCTTCGTCCGTTCGTCAACAGGCATTGTTGCTGTTACTTTGCCTTTTTCAAGCGCGGTAATCTCAATTCCTAATGCATTAATCAGAGTATTTTTCATCTCCACTTCAATTTCCTCCTGTTTTTGGAAAAAATTATCAAATTCAGTATAATAACCAACGATTAAAATGTCTCTCTAAAAGGACTGCCCATGCATTTTCTGCTTTCTTTTTTTTATTTTTACAATCACAAAAATCGTAAAAGAAATCGCAACAAGGATTAGCAATTCTTTCCCATAGTGCATGATTGTATCGATATGATCCCCAAATAAATAACCCAATGTGAAAACGATTGACAACCACAGTAAAGCCCCAATATAGGCAAAAAAAGCAAACGATTTAAATGACAGCCTGCTCGAACCATATATAAATGGAACAAAATTCCGAATTCCCGGAAAAAAATAACTGAATAAAAGAGAGTGAGAATGATATTTTTCTATTAGGTGCAAAGAAATAGAAATGGAATGGGCAAACTTCTTCCTTTTTTCTAAAAAGCGAAGCAGCGGCCTGCCTAAAAAACGCCCCAATGAATAGATCGTCGTTAACGCTACCAAAATTCCCGAATATGTAACCATGAAAGTTAATAATGGATTAAGAATCTTTTTGGAAGATGCGAAACCGACTGTCATAATAATCACTTCATTCGGGACCGGCATTCCAAATATACCAAGCCAAAGCCAGAAAAAAAGGCCGGCATATCCGCCTTCTTCAATAATATTTAAAATAAAATCTAGATCCATGCAGTGTTCCTCCCCTTTTTGGCACTGCCAATTTTAAAAAAATTGTTCCTATAATTTCTATGATCATTTCCTATTTTCCTTTATTAAAAATCATAATCAGGATCAATTTTTTATAGAGATAGTAATGAATGTGTATAAGTTCGCATGAATATATTGATAAAGGTGTAATGATAAGAAAAACATTTAAAAAGCTCTCTGCATTCAGAGAGCTTTTTTCATTTATTATATTAACATTAAAATGGATATCCGCCTCCATATCCATAATAAGGTGGATAGTAAGGATATGACGGATAGTAGTATGGCCGAGGATAAAAAAGCGCTCCTGCCGCAAGTCCTCCTAAGAGCCCTCCAAGAAACGGCGCTCCAAAGAACGGTCCTCCAAAGAAAAATCCTCTTCTGCCGGGTCCATACGGAATTCTATAATCATACATCCGGGTAACCTCCTTTTCATTCTGCACTGCCCTACATTACTGAATATGCATTTGTACAAATTTTGGATTGGGCAAATGTACAGGATTTATAGAAAAACCCCGAAACACACGTGCTTCGGGGTTGATTTCATCCTATAAAGTTTTAAACTTTGAAAAACGTTCGATTTCCGCCACTTTTTCGTTTCATTGTCTTATAATGTTTCAAACCGCTCAACAAGCAATGCCAATGTACGGGTCATGACACCTGTTGCGCCGGATGGTCCAAGGTCATGTTCCTTATTCGTCGTTGCTGTTCCGGCAATATCTAAGTGCACCCACGGGGTGTCTTCAGCAAATTCGCCGACAAAGGCACCTCCCATGATTGCATGCCCTTCTCTCCCTGGAGAGTTATTTAGATCGGCAATCTTGCTGCTTCGCACTCTTTCTTTATCCCGCTCAAAGAGTGGAAGGCGCCAGATCGGTTCACCTGCTTCAAAAGATGCTTCAAGAACTTGCTCAAAAAATGCTTCATTGTTCGTCAACGCACCCGTCGTTTCTGTACCAAGGGCAATAATGACTCCGCCGGTAAGGGTTGCGACATCCACTAAATAATCTGCTCCTTGTTGCTTCGCATATGTCACTGCATCAGCCAAAGCGAGGCGCCCTTCCGCATCGGTATTTAACACTTCAATCGTTTTTCCGCTCATCGAGGTAATCACATCATCCGGCTTTAATGCAGAACCACTTATCATGTTATCGGTTGATGGAATCACGGCCACCACGTTTTGTTCCGGCTTCAATTCTCCGATGATTTCCATTGCACCTAAGACGGCTGCAGCTCCGCCCATATCGGTTTTCATGCCGACAATTCCATCTTTCGGTTTTAGCGAGTATCCTCCAGTATCAAAGGTAATTCCTTTGCCGACAAGTCCAATCACATCTTTCCATTCGTCCTTGCCCTGATATTTCAAAACGATCATTTTCGGAGGTTCAGCAGATCCTTGATTGACAGCTAGAAGCGCGCCCATTCCAAGCTTGATCATATCTTCTTTCTCTAATATTTCCACTTCAAAATTATATTTTGCAGCCAATTCTTTTGCATAGTTTGCCATTTCTGTTGCAGTAAGCATGTTTCCCGGCATGTTTACAAGCGTGCGTGCTGAATTTGTTCCTTTACCGTACACATATCCCACCGTTAGAGAAGCCTTGATTTCATTCTCATCCGCTGCCCCGGCATAAACAGTAATGGTTTCAATCTTGATTTCAGGGTCATTGGATTTCTGTTTATAGCCATTAAATTGATACGTGGCAAGGGCAAATGCCTCACTTACAGCATGGGCGGCATCTTGTACGTCAACGGACCCTGCTGTAAATGAATCAAGAAAAATCGCTGTTTCACCCAGCTTGGCAGCCTTTATTTTCTTAAACGTTCTTCCGAGTGCTTCTCTAAGAAATTCAAAGCTGAATTTCTTTTCGTTTCCTAAGCCCACAAAAATTAATCTTTTTGCCCCGGCTTTTCCGAAAGTATGTATGATGGAAATGGCTTTTTTCTTTGCTGAAATATCCCCGCTTTTTGCTAGTCCGGTTAATTGGCCTTCAAAAAACTTGTCTAAATCAGCCAATTTTCCATCAAATATTGTTGGCTTATCAAATATACCAATGACGAGACTTTCATGCTCGTTTGTAAAATCGATTTCTTTTTTCATTTGAAACATTCTTTTCACCCCTAAATAATATGTTCTATTATATCGAATCAATACTGATATTTCGAATTTCTAAATATCTTGTAAATATAAATAAAGGTCCGGAAGTTTTGGAAGGGAACTTATATTGTTATATGAGACTTTGTCAATTCCATCTGGTATAATAAATAAACATTGTTCGATAAAATGATTCACCTCTTCCAAATCTAATCCCCAATAAGACGGGCGATACTCTTGCAAATATTGATGAGCTGCTTTCATCATGTGGCGTGCCCCTTTTATATTTCCATACTCATAATGATAGATGGCTACACTCATTTGCAGCAAGCCTTTTAAAAATAAATTATTTTTATCAGTCATCCACATCTCTTCAAGAAGATCGTGGCATGTATAGTAGTCACCTTCATTGAAACTGACAAAAAATTCATAATACTCGATCGGATAATTGATCATTTCAAGGCTCACCCTTCCAAAAGGTATATTAACAAGAAATATCGAATGTTTTAATATCTTATCAAACTTTGTAACGCACTTATATTTTTTCGTATCCCAAACAGGTAAAAAATGAAATAGCAAAAGGTGGTTTCCGAATGGAATTATTCTTTAATTTTCCATTATGGGCCTCAATTGCTGCGATTTTTTTCGCACAATTTATGAAAGTGCCCATCCAATTCATTGCAACAAAAAGACTTAATTGGTCGCTCATAACAAGCACAGGCGGTATGCCAAGCTCCCATTCCGCTGCTGTCACAGCTTTATCAACGGGGATTGCACTTGAAACAGGCTTAAATTCCAGCATTTTTGCTGTTTCAACCGTTTTTGCGATTATCACGATGTTTGACGCTACCGGGGTCCGAAGACAGGCAGGCGAACACGCGGTCGTCTTAAATAAGCTTGTAGCCGATTTTAATAGATTCTTGGAAGAAGCAAAGGTCTGGCAAAAAAAACATGAACACGAAAAACGAAAGGAATTAAAAGAACTGTTAGGCCATAAACCGATCGAAGTTTTTTTCGGCGGGCTGACAGGCATCCTTTTAACACTGGTATTGCACTATATCATTTCGAAATAGGTGATATGAATGAAAGTTATTTCAATATGCCCAAGCAACACTGAAGTTCTTGGATATTTAGGTCTGGCTGATCAGCTGATTGGAGTCGATGATTATTCCGATTGGCCTGGGGAGGTTCGTCATCTGCCGAGACTTGGACCTGATTTATCCATCAATATGGATATGGTCGAAGAGTTGAACCCAGACCTTGTCATTGCGTCATTAAGTGTTCCCGGAATGGAAAAGAACGTAGAAGAGCTTAAAAAGCGGAAAATCCCTCATATTATATTAAATCCACAGAGTCTTTCTGACATTCAAAATGATCTTGTGGTAACCGGAAAAGCTTTAAATGAGCCGGAGAGAGGATTAGAGGCCGCAAAAAAATTCCAATCGAGAATCGAGGAATTAAAAAAGAAAGCAGGAACCGTTCACGAAAAGCGTCCTTCCCTTTACTGGGAATGGTGGCCGAAGCCTGTTTTTACACCGGGAAAGTTGAACTGGCTGACAGAAATAAGCGAATTGGTCGGCGCAACGAATCTATTTCAAGATATTGAATTAGCCAGTGTACAAACGGATTGGCAAGACGTTTATGAACGAAACCCTGATTATATATGCCTAGCCTGGGTAGGAGTCCGGACGGAAAAAGTGAAACCGGAAATTTTGTTAAAGCGCCCGGGATGGAAGGATTTAAAAGCGGTAAAGCAAGGAAATGTTTTCGTTTTAGAAGAAGAACTGTTTTGCAGACCTTCTCCCCGTCTTTTGGAAGGAGCAGAAAAACTGCTGTCTCTCTTAACAGCTAAACAAGCTGAATAGCAAACAGGCACTCCCATAAGGAAATGCCTGTTTGTTTTTAAATGGTTTTTCTATGTAGTTTCATTTATGGATACCATATTACTTTCTTTCCGTTTTTATATATTGCTGGCGAAAAACTTGCATTGATTCATTTTCGTTCAGCTTTAATAAATCCTGCTCGGTCAGTGTTCCATCACCAATTTCTACGATATAAACATCAAGTGTTTGCTTTCCCCATTGGTTATAAACATCATCCACGGTGTCATAATAAAGATCAAGTTCGTTCCCTTTAATGGCCCCGCCTTTGTCTGCTACTACACCATAACCGTATCCCGGAACAAAAAGGATTGTTCCAATCGGGAATACATTTAGGTCTGCTGCCACTGTCGAGAATAAATCCCGTTTCACCTTTACACCTGAATAAGTAATCCCATACGCAGGGTGATCGGGGTTTTTCCCGGTAGATTCATACCCGGCTGTATACCCTGTAGCAACAACGGTTTTCTTTGGATATTTCGACCAGTCAAACGCTTCTTCCAGCTTCTGCGGAGTACCCGCTGCCGCTTCACTAGATGAGAGTTGCAGCTTATGCCGGGCGATCCTATTAATAAATTTTAACGCGGGTCCAATAGGTTTCATTTCATGATCATGAAAAGTATTTTCAGCTTCCTCATCTTGTCCATTGCCAGAAAAAATAATTGAAACAATCGACATTGCTTTCACACCGGAAAATGATTGGAATGTCGTTAATAACGCTGCTGAAAATAACACTGACATCATGAAACGTCTCGTCCATTTTTTTATTCCATTCATAAAAATATTTTCACTCCTCCCAAGACTATTCATCTCCAATAATTTCGACAAATATTCATCTCAGGAGGAAAAAATGAACAATACGAATCGGCAGACTCATATTTTATGTAACTCATTAATTCTTAATTTGTAATAAATTTTAGTCAAAAGAGCAGTAAAATGAAAAAAGCTTTCACACAAAAGGTGAAAACTTTTCTAGAACATTCGATATCCTTTTTTCCTGAGCAATTTGATCGTAATGCCGGCAAGAATAGCTCCTGCAAGGCCGCTGCTTAAGATTAATACATCAGCAACCGCAAGATTTGCAATTCGCCTTCCTAATTCAGCGATTGTTTCCCTGAAGTTTGTAAAATACTCGATAAATCGGACATTATCTACAATAAAAATCGCAACGATCGGATAAATAATCGCCATGATCCAAGACATTCTCAGAAGCATATTTAACAAAAAACCGATTCCAAAAAATAAGACAAAAAATAAAAGCATTGATATGATTAATGTTACAATTGTCAGTTTCATCGGTTACTCCTCCCTCAAGCCATCAACTTTTAGTGTACTAAACGGAGCTTTAGGGAGTCAAATTTATTCTCTATTATTATTAAATTTTCGCAATTTATAAAAATAATTTATAGGATGTATATCCGAATTGATTTCCCGGATTAATTCCATCGATTAAAGGTTTCGCCGAAGTTTCTGATAAATTCAGAAGGTATTGAAGAAGAACAGAGGTTTCTTCCGTTTGGTTAATCAGTTTCTCCGGATTCATAAACTTTGCATCGAGCAGTTCATTCTCCTGTATTTTGATCGTCTGTTCATTTTTCAGCTCCAGCAAAAAAAGGATCATATTATCGCTTATTTCTCCTCTAATCACCCCTGTGCGCAAGCCGATCATCCCGACTAATTCGCACTTAATCCCGGTCTCCTCAAATACCTCACGGATGGCTGCTTCATCGGCCGTTTCATTGGCATCTACAAAACCTGCAGGGAGGGACCATTTCCCTTTAAGCCCGCCGTACTTTTTCTTAACGACGAGCCATTCCCCGGCTTTATTCGTAACCAAGCCCGATACTCCAAGCCAAACATTGCCCCTTTTATTTTCTCCCATATGGCCTCCCATTAAGTGCTTGTCATATTTTTAACAAAAAAAGAGCAGACCGTCTTTAAGTCTGCCATAACCGAATAAATTAAAATACTTTAAATTTTCCTTTTTTCAATACGAGTGACGCACCGCCAATCTTGTATAGCGCACGATTATCGACCATTTTCTTCATAAATGAAGCTCTGGTGCCGACCATTTTCTTGCCAAATACAATACCAATTGCATCATCATCACCTAAAGAACATACTGTTCCTTTAATATCTGGTTTAAATGCCTCAAGCTCTTTATTACGAATTAATGCCACAAGATTTCTTGCACAAACTTCACCTTGCTGCATCGCAATTTGAGCAGTAGGAGGGTATGGTCGATTAATTTCTTCATTAATGATTAAAGAGCAATCACCGATGATAAACACATTGTCATGTCCAGGCGCTCTTAAGTCAGGCTCGACTTTTACACGGGCGCGCATCGCTTCGAATCCGGATTTTTCAATAATAGCGTTTCCTCTTACACCAGCTGCCCAGACAACAGTGCCGGCTTTAATTTCCTCAACTTCTTCTTCACCTTTTGCGACAATGATTCCATCAGGCGTACATTCTTTGATAGGAGTACCAATTCGGAACTCGACTCCTTTGCTCTCTAGTCTTGACATAGCATACTTAACAAGCTCAGGATCAAAGCCTGGAAGAGCCGTTGGAGCTGCTTCAACACAAAGTATTTTTACTTTATCAAAGTCAACATCATATTCACGGCATAGTTCAGGAACACGGTTTACTAATTCGCCTAAAAACTCAATTCCTGTAAAACCTGCTCCGCCTACAACAATTGTTAAACGTTCATCTTTCTTTTCCGCTTCAGTGTTATAAGTTGCAAACTGATATTCAATATGCTCGCGGATTCGTCTCGCAGCATTCACATTAGAAATTGAGAACGCATATTCTTTCATCCCTTTAATGCCGAAAGTTTCAGATTCGCCGCCAACAGCAACGACTAAATAATCATATTCAAGTTCGCGGTCCTCAAGAAGCACTTTATTTTCAGCAGTCTTAATTTCCACAGCAGTGCCTTTGATAAAATTAACCTTATTACGGTCGATTACATCCTTAATATCGTAGCGAACGCGATCATGATGCAAAGTACCTGCAGATGCTTCATGCAGCCATGTTGTTTCATAATGGTATTCATTTTTGTTGACGAGGATGATTTCTGCTTCATTGACCCCGACAAGCTTTTGAAGTCGAGTCGTTGTAACTAATCCACCATATCCAGCACCTAAAATTACGATTTTTGGCTTTCTCAAAGTGTATCACTTCCCCTTTATTAAAATTTTCCATGGTCGAGCACTTTTTCTTATCTCCCTCAAATTTTTATAATATATTTTTTGAGAACAAAGAAAAAGTTTGTGATTTGCTTCACGAAGAAATTCAAAAAAACGTTACAAAATTGTCAATAAATATTAACATAATTCCATAACAACATAATATTAGTTTTATCGACGATTATCAAGCAATTTTTATATTTTTTAAAGATTAAGAATATTATGAAAATTATTTGATTTTAAAGTTTCTTCCTATATATTATTACATTATATTTCCTAATTTATCAATTGAGGATTTTTTTCATTTGTGATATAAATAAAAAACAAATGTTTACTACATAGATTGGGGGATATGGAGTGCAAGAAGATCAAAAAGTATATGATATTACGATTATTGGCGGCGGTCCCACAGGTTTATTTACTGCTTTTTATGGCGGCATGCGACAAGCTTCCGTAAAAATTATTGAAAGTTTGCCTCAGCTCGGGGGGCAATTATCTGCCTTGTATCCGGAAAAATACATATACGATGTTGCCGGTTTTCCTAAAATCCGTGCCCAGGAACTCATAAACAATTTGAAAGAGCAAATGGCGAAGTTCCATCCCACTGTCGTTCTTGAGCAATCGGTAGAAAAGCTGGAAAAACAACCTGATGGAATTTTTAAATTAACAACCAACAAGGAAGTCCATTATTCCAAAACAATCATCATTACTGCCGGAAACGGCGCATTCCAGCCTCGTCGCCTGGAACTTGACAACGCTGGGCAATATGAAGGAAAAAACCTTCATTACTTCATTGATGATCTAAATCAATTTGCTGGTCAAAAGGTAGTTGTATTTGGAGGGGGAGACTCTGCCGTTGACTGGGCATTGATGTTAGAACCAATCGCGGAAAAGGTTACAATTGTTCACCGCCGCGACAAATTCCGTGCTCATGAGCATAGTGTTGAAAACTTGAAAAATTCAAAAGTTGAAATTAAGACTCCGTATGTTCCTGCAGAGTTAATCGGCGACGGAGACCAAATTAAGCAGGTTGTTATCCAAGCAGCAAACGGAGAAGAAAAAGAAGTCATTGATGTTGATTCCGTAATCGTTAATTTTGGTTTCGTATCATCCCTTGGCCCTATCAAGGAATGGGGATTAACAATCGAAAAGAATTCGATAGTAGTTAACTCAAAGATGGAAACAAATATCCCGGGTATTTATGCAGCAGGGGACATTTGTACTTATGATGGAAAAGTGAAGCTTATTGCTTGCGGATTTGGAGAAGCTCCAACTGCAGTTAATAACGCAAAAGCCTATATCGATCCAAAAGCAAGAGTACAGCCAATGCACAGTACTTCGATGTTTAACTAGAAAAGCGGAAATCCCGGTCAGAGCAGCCTCAGAAAAAAACAAAAATCCCCGAGATTTTCATATCGTCGGGGATTTTTTTGGATCTGGATTAACACTCTTCCGGAGTGCCGGCCACTGTTGCTGTGCGGAATGATGAACCACAGCCGCAGGAAGCGATCGCATTTGGATTGTCGATGGTAAAACCGCCGCCCATTAACGACTGTTTGTAATCAATTTTTGTTCCATTCAATATCATGGCGCTTTCTTTGTCAACAACAATCTTAATGCCGTGCTGTTCAAATTGGATATCCTCATTTGCCGGCTCATGCTCAAAACCCATTCCATATGAGAGGCCGCTGCAACCTCCGCCCTTAACTGCAACCCTTAAAAAAGCGCCTTCCTCTTCATTTTGCTTCATCATATCCTTTATTTGAAACGCTGCTGCTTCCGTAATCACAAGAACGTCTTGCATCTTGTTTTCCCGCCTTTCTAAAAAGTAACTTCTATTATTTATAGTATATACAGTAAGGTTACAGTACTCAACTATGTTAACTTGCAGAAAAATAACGGTTTATGATTTACCAATTCTGGCACACTTTTCTCGAAAACCTAGTCCTTTTTTCATACATATACTGTATAATCAAAGTAACAACATAAGCATCTAGAACTATAAGCATATCAAGAAGGTGATATAATGGCCGAACTCACGCCTCTTTACAACAAAACTTATCAATGCATGATGTGCAAAAATACGTTCTCCACTAAAAAAGTCCGTTCCCGGTTTGTCAAAGTAAAAGACTACGATTCTGACTTCCGTCCTGTTTATGAATCAGATGAAAACAATCCCATCCTTTACTTTATTAATGTTTGCCCTCATTGCGGCTTCTCATTTTCTGATGATTCTTCACCATATTTTCCTCCTGGTACAAAAGAAGAAATTACAGAGAAAATTTGCAAGCAGTGGGCGCCGCAAAATTTTGGTCATAAGAGAACAGTGATTGATTCGATTAAAACGTATAAGCTTGCTGCATATTGTGCTACTTTAAAAAAGGAAAAACACATTTTTGTTGCCGGAATGTATATGCGGCTTGCATGGCTGTATCGGTCTATAAATGATGAGATGCAAGAACAGCGGTTTATGAAACTTGCGATTAGTGAATACATGGAATCGTACTCAACTGGTGATTTTCAAAGAACTCAAGTATCGGAAATCAAAATTCTCTATTTAATCGGGGAGCTTTCGAGAAGAACACATAATATCGGACAAGCAACTCAATTTTTTTCAAAAGTCATCGAAAAACAGAGCCGGACTGTTGATACAAAAATTGTTGAAATGGCTAGAGACAGATGGCATGAGATAAGAAAACTTCAAAAAAATGCATAAAAAGGACGGCTACACAGTTGGCCATCCTTTTTATGTGGAAAAGGGGCGGAGCTACGCTAACAAAGATAGAAATGGGAACTTATCTTTAACATGATACTTGTTTAGCTTTGTAAATATTTAGAGCTTAGCTTCGCTCACACCGCTTTATTATGTTGGTTCTGTTTTATAATGAAATCTATTTACATGTTAGAGTTGGGAGTTTAAAACTCATGCTCGTTTTCTATCAGTACATCGGGTTTTCCTCCAAGAATTGATAGATATTTTCTACCAACTCATCGGGAGTTTCCCCGGTAACAATCTCACCATTTACAAGCGCAAATAAATGTTCTGCACATTTCCCGCAATAACCGAGACAACCATATTCAATAATGTCCAAGTTCGGATCTCTTTCCAACTGTTCGAGAGCAGCTTGAGAGCCGTTTGCCAAGTTGCTGATGCAGAACTCTATGATAGGCTTTATCATCTCCTTCACCTCTCTACAAAAGTTAATGCTACAATTTTTGCTGAAAAATCGCAAGCACCTCGCTAGAGTTGCCAAAGAATTCTTGAGAGTTAGATCTGATATCAATTTTTTCATCTATGGAAGGATGATATACCCTGGAAAAGCTTTGAACACACTGAAAAATACAATTACCACTAAGAGTGTGTTCTTGTCAAGTTTTTCATCAAAATTGTTGTGATTTTGTGACATTTTCGTTATACTCATGATGGAATTAAATTTTTAACGAAAAAATTCAATTTATTAGTTTTTTATCAAAGAAAAACAAGCAGCTCTCTATCTATGCTACTATGTAAACGTTAACATTTTTTTCTTTGCCATTTTTCTATTATTCTGTATTTTTCTATAAACACGTTTTTCATTATAAAAACAAGGGGATTTGGAAGATACTTATCTGCTTCCATCACAGAAAAAAGGGGTTATTTGCATGAAAAATCTAGTTTTGCTTGGCGGCGGTTACGGAGGCATGAGAATACTTCACCGTCTATTGCCGAATCATTTGCCTGAGGATGTTTCTATTACACTTATTGATCGTGTTCCATACCATTGTTTAAAAACCGAGTATTACGCTCTTGCTGCGGGAACAATCTCTGATCATCACATCCGGGTACCATTTCCGGAACATCCGCGATTAAATATTAAATTCGGTGAAGTTACAGGAATTGACCTTAAGGAAAAGAAGGTATTTTTAAAAGATCAGGAAACGGTTCAATATGATGATCTCGTGATTGGACTTGGCTGTGAAGACAAATATCATAATGTACCTGGAGCCGAGCTTTATACTTATAGTATTCAGTCCATTGAAAAATCGAGATGCACATATCAGGCCCTTAAT
Source organism: Bacillus methanolicus (assembly GCF_028888695.1). NCBI lineage: Bacteria > Bacillati > Bacillota > Bacilli > Caryophanales > Bacillaceae > Bacillus > Bacillus methanolicus. The sequence goes on from NZ_PNFF01000005.1 coordinate 34,770, forward strand.
AACCTTGAACCGGGATCAACTGTCGCAATTGTCGGGGCAGGATTAAGCGGTGTGGAGTTGGCGAGCGAGTTAAGCGAAAGCCGCAAAGATCTTCACATTATATTATTTGACAGGGGAAGCCATATATTGTCAGCCTTCCCGAAACGATTAAGTACTTATGTGGAAAACTGGTTTGACAATCACAATGTTGAAATTGTGAATAACGCAAACATTACGAGAGTTGAAGAAAATGTGTTATTCAATCATGGCGAGCCTATTCATTGTGATGCGATCGTATGGACTGCAGGCATTCAGCCGAATAAGGTTGTCAGGGATTTAGATGTCGAAAAGGATAGAAAGGGCAGAGTAGTGCTAACTCCTCAGCATAATCTCCCAAATGACGAGCATGTTTATGTAGTAGGCGATTGTGCAAGCCTTCCTCATGCTCCGAGCGCCCAGCTAGCAGAAGCCCAGGCTGAACAGATTGTCCAAGTTCTGTTAAAACGTTGGAACGGCGAACAGCCGCCGGAAAGTTTTCCGCCAATCAAACTAAAAGGAATTCTCGGGTCCCTTGGCAGAAAACACGGTTTTGGCCTAGTCGCAGAGCGCCCCATTACAGGCCGTGTACCCCGCCTGCTGAAATCAGGGGTACTGTGGATGTATAAGTATCATAATGGATGAGATGACAAATCAACATACAGTGGCTGACTCATAAGGGTCTGATCCCTACAATAATGACAATATATAGGATGGTTTTATTAATCTATCTATATATTGTGTTGAAGGGGTCTGACCCTTTGTTTATTGTCCCTCTCTTTTTTCTGTTCAATAAAAAGGATTACTATTTCGTTTACCAATGATTGCAAATTTTTTATAAAAAAATTTAAAATATTTGTAACATTTATGTAGAACATTCGTCTTTTTAAGTGAAAAAAATTGGGAGGTAGAAACAATGAAAAAAATTTTTTCACTGCTAATGGTTGCTGTAGTTTTGTTGACTTTTAGTATTGGTGCTTCAGCTAAAACAACAGGTGATCTAACAAGCAGTCAAGCAATAAAACTTGCCTTGAGTGCTCGTCAACACTATTGGGACACAATGAACGGCCACATTCAAAAAGTAAAAAATTCAAAGTGCCCTTCAAAAACATTCATCTATAAAGGAACTGAGTATCGATACTTCTGCAGTGAACTTGATACTAAAGAGGAACTTGTTAAATATTTGAATGAAGTTTTTACCCTAAACGCAATTGACAAAGCAATTAAAAAGTACAGATTTATTGAATACAATGGTAAGCTTGCATTGCCTAATGCAGACAGCGGAAGTTTACTTGAATGGGATAAAGCAAAAGCAAAGTTAATTTATCAAAGAAAAGACATTCGCTTATATGAGTTTACTGTTCCATACGGAAATCCAGTAAAGTATGAAAAAAGAAAAGTTACTTTCGTTAAAGTAAGAAATAAATGGCAAATAAATGCGTTTGATGCTGTAAGATAATGCGCCACAATCCACAATACAAAAACCGTTTACATGCATTCGTAAACGGTTTTATTTTTTCTCAAGTTCTTACAATGTTCCACTCTGTTTTCCAAAATGATCTTAACTTTTTCCTAGATTATTTAAACTTTTTCCAAAATTCCATCCTGTTTTCAAAATTTCCTCAAATTAATTTTGCCTAAACAAAAATCGGATCAGTAACCTCCCATTATTCCGTCCGGTACCCGTATTTTTCCATTTCTGCAAAAATAGTTTTCAATCTTGGATTTCCTTCACCAACTATTTTATCTTCAATCAGCACAACTGGATAAAACATATCCTGATCAATCACTTTTCGGGCAAAGATTTTCTTGTTTTCATCTTCCGGCGGGTTAAATATATCGACATAGGAAATTTTAAACGGCTGATCAGGGAACTTTCTTGCCACTGCAGCTTCCAGCCATTCGAACGTTTCTTTTGAAGAAGGAAGGTTCACACAGCTGGCACAAAGCTGTTCTGCCCCGTATACGATGATTTCCACTTCTTTATTTTCCACGCATCCCACACGCCCCTTATTAAGTTCTCCTTTATTATTATACAACACCTTTTCATTGAAAAAACCGTTAGAAACATGCAGGTAGGCACTTCAATCCCATTTTGTTCATTATGGATTGATTTCCATTTCTAATGAATGGATTTTTCCTTTGAATATAATTATAATAAAATTAGGAAAGGAGTCGATTAAATATGTCAGATCTAGAAATGAAAGAGCAAGTACAAGAAATACTAGATAAATTGCGCCCATTTCTTCTTCGTGACGGTGGAGACTGCGAACTAGTGGATGTTGAAGATGGCATTGTTAAGCTTCGCTTACTAGGTGCTTGCGGAAGCTGCCCAAGTTCAACAATCACTTTGAAAGCCGGAATCGAACGCGCACTTCTAGAAGAAGTTCCCGGAGTAGTTGAAGTAGAACAAGTATTCTAATATGATATTCTTTGAGAATATGTTTAAAGCGATTTCGCCAAATAACGAAATCGCTTTTTTTTTCTTATAAACAAGATAACTTTTCCGTTGTCACTTTGCTTCCAACCTGATCAATTTTCAGATTTAGCACTTCCATATCCGGCAGCAAGTCCTTTAATAACGAAGCTGTTCTTTCTCCTTTATCAGTTTCTGTGCAGCAAATCACAGCAGGACCTGCTCCGCTTAAAGCAACGCCAAATGCTCCGAAATCTAAAGCATGCTTCTCAATCAAGCCAAGGTGAGGTACAAGATTCCGGCGGTATGGCTGATGATACAAGTCATTTCTCATCATTTTTCCGGCCATTTCCCAGTCGCCGCTTATGAGAGAAGCAACGAGCAGATTTGCGGTTGCTCCTGCCTGGACAGCTTCTTGAAATGACAGCTGGTCCGGCAAAACGCCGCGGGAATCCTTCGTTAATAATTCTTCTTTCGGTATCACTGCGACAACATCAAATGAAATATTGGAAAATACAGCGCAATTTACTTCTTCCGCTGTTTGCTGGCCAATGACAAGTCCTCCAAATAGCGAGGCTCCTACATTATCAGGGTGCCCTTCAATTCTTGATGCAATTTCAAGCTTTTCCTGTTTCGATAACGATAATTGGCACACCACATCAGCTAACTCGATTGCGGCTACGATTGCTGCCGCACTAGATCCAAGTCCTCTTGCAAGCGGAATGCCGCTTTTTACTTTTAACCGGCATGGAGGCATCTGGCGCTGAAAAAGAGACGCTGTATAAATCGCTGTCTGGCTGATAAAATTTGTCTCATCTGTTGGGAGGGATTGCAGTTCTTCGGTAAGGAAAATGATCTCCCATTTGCTGCTTATCTCCGCTTCAATGGTTAAATAAAGATTTAAAGCTAATCCAACCGAGTCAAACCCAGGTCCCAAGTTGGCTGTACTGGCAGGGACCCGGATGAGGACCATTTCATCCTCGTTCATTGATGGACAACTCCCTTGATATGATCCCTAAGAGCTTCTTCATCATTCGGGAGAAGAACAGGCTTAACCGGGCTGCAATCAATAGCTGTATTCGGGTCCTTTAAACCATTTCCTGTCAGGACAGCAACAATTCTTGTTCCCTGCTCAATTTCACCATTTCGAAGCTGTTTATAAATCCCTGCCAAGGAAGCACATGATGCCGGTTCTGCAAAAATTCCTTCTGCAGAGGCCAATTTTCTGTATGCAATCAAAATTTCTTCATCGCTGACTTCATCGATTTTTCCATTTGATTCTTTAGCAGCATCGACAGCAAGATGCCAGCTCGCGGGATTGCCAATTCGAATCGCTGTAGCAATTGTTTCCGGATTTTCAAAAACACGGTTATGAACGATCGCAGCGGCGCCTTCCGCCTCAAAACCATGCATTTTAGGGAGTTTATGCCCTTTTTTTGCATTGTATTCTTTAAATCCTTTCCAATATGCACTGATATTTCCTGCATTTCCAATCGGGATGGCTAATATGTCAGGTGCCTCTCCCAGCTGATCGCATACTTCAAATGCGGCTGTTTTTTGCCCCTCAAGGCGGTAAGGATTAACTGAATTGACAAGTGTCACCGGTTCTTTCTCGCTGATGTTTCTCACCATTTTAAGCGCATCATCAAAGTTCCCTTGAATCGAAAGAATTTCTGCACCATACATGACCGCTTGCGCCACTTTTCCCATTGCAATTTTCCCTTCAGGAATAACGATTATGCAGCGCATTCCTGCCCTTGCTGCATACGCTGCGGCAGAGGCGGATGTATTTCCTGTTGAAGCGCAAATCACTGTATTGCTTCCAGCTTCTTTTGCTTTGGCGACAGCCATCACCATTCCGCGGTCTTTAAATGAACCAGTCGGATTTGCTCCTTCTACCTTTACGTACAGGTCAACTCCCCATTCCTTCGAGAGATTTTCAAGCCTGATTAACGGGGTATTTCCTTCATTCAATGTTAAGTCTGGCGTTTTGTCAGTAATCGGCAAATATTCTTTATATGCTGCAAGTAAGCCGGGCCATCTCATATTCTTGCACTCCCTTCAACCCGATACGAACTTTTTATTTCATGAATTGCATTTAAATCTCTTAATTTCACTAAAATATCTTCATAGTCTTGAAGAGATGCCTGGTGTGTAACAAGCACAACTTCTGCCAGTCCTTTTTCCTTTAACGGCATCTGAAGAATTTTCTCAAAACTAACCGAATGCTCTGAGAATATGGATGTAATATTTGCAAAAACCCCTACCTCGTCTTTTACTTGAAGCCTTAAAAAGAATTTGGAATAGATTTCATCCGGCCCTTTTAACTTCTTTTGATATTGCGGAGTGACAGCGTTCGCTCCATTTACGCCAAGACGCATATTTTTCATGACTCCTACAAGGTCGGAAACAACGGCAGTGGCCGTTGGGAGGCTTCCTGCCCCCGGACCGTAGAACATCGTTTCACCGACGGCTTCTCCGTAGACATAAACCGCATTATATTCATCGTTTACCGAAGCAAGTGGATGAGAATCCGAAAGCAAAGTCGGCTGAACACTTACTTCTACTTTTTCTCCCTCGCGGTGGGCAATTCCGATCAATTTCATCGTATATCCTAATTGCTTGCCATACTGGATATCTTCTTCGGTAATTCTTGTAATTCCCTCTACTTTTACATCGTCCAGGTCAATTTTCATGGAAAATCCGAGGGTTGCAAGTATGGCCATTTTTCTCGCAGCGTCGAGGCCTTCAACGTCGGAAGCAGGATCTGCCTCCGCATATCCTAATTCCTGTGCTTCTTTCAACACTTCTTCATAGGCACTTCCATGCTTGCTCATTTTCGTTAAAATGTAGTTCGTCGTACCGTTCACAATGCCCATCATTTTTGTAATTCGGTCAGAAGCGAGACCGTCTACTAAACTTCTTAAAATTGGTATTCCGCCCGCTACACTGGCCTCATAAAATAGATCACATCCGTTTGCGGAAGCTGCGGTCAAAAGCTCTGATCCGTAAACGGCCATCAAATCCTTATTGGCTGTCACAACATGCTTCTTCTCTGATAAGGCTTTAAGCAGATAGTTCCTTGTCTGTTCTACTCCGCCCATCACTTCGATAACGACATCAATTTCAGGATCTTGCAAAATATCATCCGCATTTGTCGTTAACTGTACTGAATCAACTTCTACATCCCTTTTTTTATTTAAATCCTGAACAAGAATTTTTTTCACCTTTACAGGACAGCCTACTTGATGCATTAATTTGTCCTGATGATTTTTAATGATTTTTACTACACCCGATCCAACGGTGCCTAATCCTAACAAGCCAACTTGGATTGCTTCCACACTCTTTCCCCTCCGTTTTGTTCACCTATTGTGCACATTTGTTTGTATATAGTAGACATTATATTTGTAGTTGCCACTTTTTTCAATAGGTAAATAAGGAGGTTTTTTCTCGTGAAAACGCTTACTATATGTTTATTTCGAAGTTTTTTGTAAATAAAAAAATTTTTTGAAAAAAGTACTCCCCTCTTTATTTATAAAGATTAAGATCACGGTCTCGCTAACCATTCAGGCAGTGGAATCCTATATTTTTGAACGGGAACTTTCGCAAGCTGATAAAAGTTTCCGAGGAACCGCTCGTATTCGCCTGACTGAGATAGAAATTTCAAAAAATGGTCTTCCAGCATGTGTCTTTGCTGTTCGGAATTCGTGATATAATAACTCTCAACACACTCATAAAAATGAAGAGGGAACAAGATTCTTGAAAATAAAAGCCTCCAGGAGAAAGAAGATAACGGGCTTACTGATTGATAATCGTTTATAAATTGTTTGACATCCGGTTCATACGTTTTTATATTGGCAAAATACCGTTCCCTAATCCATTCCGCAATATCCCTGCTTGAATGGTCAAAAACCCACTCAAATGGATTTTTACAATAGTGGCTCGTCCAGAGGGCCTCTGAAAATCTTTCATGGCAGACTGTTCCGCCGTCTGAAGCCATGGGCTCATCGTCTAACTCGGTATCAACCAAATATTGAATAGCATTTTCCGTTAGTCCCATGTAATAAGGAAACGATTCTAAAAACATTTTTTCAAATTCGTTTTCCGGCTGCTGGAATAACTTTTCTTTCCAAACCCTTTCCATTTGATCGAGCCTTTGTTCCCAGAGCTGCTTCCATTGCCCGATTCTGCTGATTTTCTTCACTTGAAACGGAATCGATCTGCCCCGGTAATGCAGTTTCGCGAGTTTTCTGCCCGGACTTATTTTTTTTGAAGGCTGAACATTTCGCGCCAGAAGAACACAAACATTTTCCTCATTCCACTTGGACGTTAACGCTCCTTCTTTTGTATGAACAAACGCTGCCACATGTCTGTCGCCTTTATTCATAAGATGCAAAGCAATTTGTTCAAGCTCTGACAACTCTTCGTTTTCGATATTTCCAGTCGGAATGATCATATAGACTTCATCGCTTCTTTTAAAGGCTTTATAGATCCCCATTCTGACCTCTTCTTCGGTTACAATACCATATTGCTGTTCGAGCAGCTGCTTCACGATGTTCCTCCTCTCTTCAAACTGCTTCTGTTTCTGTTCATATATATGAACGGAAAAATCAAAACTTGTGTTCAGGTTCTGGTTATCAAGCATTTCATTATTCAATTATTTGAACTTTCTGTTAAAATGAACTAGAAACACCTTTTGAAATATCATGAAAAGAGAACTATTCTCATTAGCTCTTATCTTGATTATTTGAGCATATTATAAGATATTGCAATATATATAAAGGGAAAATATACAGAAAAAGGTGAAGCATATGAAGGATGAAAAGAAAGTGATTAATATGACAGAGAAAACAGCACGGCAATGGCTCCATGAACGTGGAGTCGAAGTACAGGATATTGCTGAACTTGTTTATTTTCTTCAAAAAAAATATCACTCGAATTTAAAAATGGAAGAATGCATTCAAAACGTGGAGCGGGTTTTATCCAAACGCGAAGTGCAAAATGCGATTTTAACCGGTATTCAGCTTGACATAATGGCAGAAAAAGGAATGCTGGAGGAGCCTTTGCAAACAATTATTGCAACAGACGAAGGGTTATACGGTATTGACGAGATTTTAGCGTTTGCAATTGTAAATGTTTACGGTTCGATTGGCTTTACTAACTACGGTTATATCGATAAACAAAAACCGGGGATTTTAAAAGAATTAAATGATAAATCATCAGGGAAGTGCAACACCTTCTTAGATGACATTGTGGGCGCAATCGCAGCAGCCGCTTCAAGCCGTTTAGCCCATCGGGCAGCGAATGCGGAATAAAATTAGAAAAAAGCAAGCGCCTCGATTAGGCCCGACAAGCGCTGGAGGTCCTGCCAGTGAAGTCGCTTTTTGACTTCATTGGCAGGACCGAAGCGACCTCGAGGGCCTAGGCGCTGGAGTTAGACAAAAAAAGATGGAGTTCGTCTCCATCCTTTTTTATAAAATTTCCCATTGGTCAAGGGAATCAACGACATATGTTGGTTGTTTTTCATAGCGTTTTAAATGCTCTTTTGTTGTAACCCCTGTATGAACAAGCAATGTATCCATCCCTGCATTCATGCCGGCTAATATGTCTGTATCATAATTATCCCCGACCATTAAAGTATCCTCTTTATCTATTCCAAGCACCCTTAAAGCCTGTTCCACTATAATCGACTCCGGCTTTCCGATAAAAATCGGTTGTGTTTGCGTTGAAACAGCAATGACAGAAGTGATAGCTCCATTCCCAGGCAGCAAGCCTCTTTCAGTTACAAGTGCAATATCTCCATTTGTAGAAATAAATGTTGCTCCATTTCTTACCGCCAAACAAGCCACCGCTAATTTTTCGTAACTGATTGAACGATCAAGTCCTACTACGACAAAATCAGCATGTTCACCGCCAAATTGCAGCCCTTTTTCCTCAATCGCTGTTCGGATCCCTTCTTCCCCGATCACATATACGGAAGCATCGTTTTTCAATTCATAAATATAATTTGCTGTCGCTTGGCTAGTTGTAAATACAAGATTTTCTTCAGCCGGTATACCAAAATCACGCAGTTTTTCTGCAACTTGCGCCGGTGTTCTTGTTGAATTATTTGTAACAAATAAATAGGGAATCTTTTTATCCCGCAATTTTTTCACAAAATCAGCAGCTTCTTTAATGAGTTCTGTACCACGGTACATTGTTCCGTCAAGATCAATTAAATATCCTTTATAAGATTTCAAAATTATCACTCCTACCTGAATTTTTTTTAAATAAAAAAGTACTTGCAAACATAGTGGCTCATGCTCGTTCTCAATTAGCTGCTAATTTTTAAACGCTGACACCGGTCCCAGTTCATTTTCCAAATACTCTCTTACCTTTGGAGCAAAAAGCTTCAACTCCGGCAATTGCGCTGTAAACTCTTTTTGCAGCTCTTCATGACGTACATCGGTATATTGCTGAACAAGCCTTTTACGGAAAATAATAATCTTTTTTAAACTTTCACTCATTTTTTCTGTAATGACTTTCTCATCAGTTAAAATGTCGACGATATCTTCATAACTTCCCGGATCACGCATAATAAAGCCGTCTATCATAGCATTTCCCACATCTAAAATCGCTTCGATAATGTTATGCGCGATCCGTTCCAGGGCTGCTTTTTCATAATCAGTCGCCCAATCTTTTTTGTCTGCCAATAAAGAGAGCTGCCGTTCAAAAAAAAACAAAGTCTCGCCAATTTTTTCCCTGTCCACAAAATACATTTCCATGCCACCCTTTCAGACGTGTTCTATAAATGAAACAAGGTCTTCTTTCTTTAATAGTTTTGGCCGGGCGTAATGAATACTCTTGAAATTCAAACCGAACTTTTTGTCAGCCATAACAAGAGCTTTCTGATGGGCCTTATAAACCGCTTCCCAATTGAAAAATTCCTTTTATCCACAAACATATATCCCATGTGAAACACCGGTTTAAGCATTGGAAAAGCATCTTGAAGGCATCGCTCCGCCTCGAGCAGTAATTTTTTTATTTATCTGTCAATTTCCGGTGTAAAATGACGGTTATGTACAAACTTCAATCAATTGACAGAGCATTTGTTTCATTTCTCTCAGAAGCAAGCGTGAAATGCTATTTCAATTCTACCATAATAAGCTATTTTTTTGGTACGGGAACTGCCCCTCATTGTGTTAAAATGACAAAGAAGCAAAGTACATGATTTTTGGATCGCAAGTTCCGGTCGAATTTTTTAAATTTGTTCTAAAAATCGGAGGAATTAATAATGACAAATCGTTTTTTCTTATATGATGATACTGAAGATACGAAGACGCGTTTTGTAAGTTTTATGGGAGAAAACCAGCGTTTTGATTTGGCGATTATTCAAACGGGAGGGCATTACGGCAAACACCTTGTGCTCGATATGCAGGGCAACCGGTTTGCCATTATTGGCCCTGATGATCTCGATGAGGAAGGTTATTTAGAATACGCATTTCAACTTTCAGAAGAAGATGCAGAAGAAATGCGCTCTTTCCTTTATGAAATCATCTAATTTTTTCTCATCATTATTTTTGCTGGCAGCGAAAATAATAATGATGAGGTGATATAAATGGATAAAGAAAAGGAAACATATACCGATTTTTCCAATGTAGAAACACAAAGAAATTATCTTGTGCCGGAGTCGCTGCCTGAGGGAGCTTACGGTTCACCGCGCGGGAAAGATAAGCCTGTTGAAAACAAAAGCACCCCTTGGAAAGAGGGGCAGCGATACTATAGTGCCTATAACTATGTATTTAAATCGCTTCACCAGAACTTGCCCAGACAAATGGAAGGAGCTCACCCGCCCCACGACGATCCGGATAAAAACGAAGAACAGCCATACACTTCCAATAACAGCTCGTTTGATAAAAAATAAAATAACATCGGAAAAAATAAAGCGAAGATTTTAGAAAGGGGCCCTCCTTATACAAGCCCCTTTCCACTTTATCTTTTTACTTTTTTCACCACAAAATAAGCACAGCCAAAGTTGCAAAACTCATATAAATATTCAGTTAATGTACTGATTTTTGTATCAAAAGTAGCTTTTTGGTTTTGATCATCGAAAAACCCTTTTAACCGGAGCTGGCCATAGCCCCAGTCCCCTACGATATAATCGTATCTTGTCAATATATCAGTGTATCTTGCACGGAAAGCTTCCTCATTGAAACCATTTCGATTATCTTCTATTACTTCATAGCAAACATTGTTAATACAAATCATTCTTTCACCTCTTTTGCTGAGAATTCCTTAATTAAATTATAACTGATTCACCATCAATTACTAAGAGAAAAAAGCAAACCTCTGGTCATTCTAGTATTGA
>NZ_PNFF01000006.1 GCF_028888695.1 Bacillus methanolicus
GGATTCATACTGAGTGCCTAATAATCTATTAATCACGCAAGATTGATCTAGCAGCGAAAAAAATTGGAGGGAAATTAATAACAGTTCCAACCAAAATATTGATAAGGATGGAGATTCATTTTGAAAAAATTAGCCGGAAAAAGAATTGCTTTAGTAGGGCATCGCAAGAATGAAGAATTAAGTAAAATTATTGAAAATCTTGGAGGAATCCCGCTTGTACGCCCTGCCCAGGGCACCGTTATTCTTGATGATTCGAATGTTGAATCAGACATAAAATCTTTAGTAACAGGAAGCTTTGATTGGATAATCTGTACGACAGGTATAGGTATGGATACACTTTATAACCTTGCAGGAAAAATGGGTTATGAGCGAGAATTTGTTGAAGCTTTAAGGAAAGCAAATATCGCAGCCAGGGGTTACAAAACCGTTAATTTTCTAAAAAAACTGGGGATCACACCGGTTGTCCGCGATGATGATGGAAGTACAGCCGGGTTATTAAGGCAGCTTGCCGTTTATAATTTGCAGGGATGCAGAGTAGCTTTGCAATTACATGGGGATCCTGCTCCGTTGCTTATTCAATGGCTTGATGAGCAAGGGTGCGAGTATAGGGAGATTCTTCCGTATAAACACATTCCTCCGAAACCTGAAGTGATGGAACAATTAATCTCTGAAATATTGAACGGGGATATTGATGCTGTCAATTTTACAAGTAGACCGCAGGCCAGGTTTTTCATGAGTTATGCCCGGGAAAAAGGTGTCGAGCAAGACATTCTAAAGGCTTTCGCTGATAATGTTATCGCTGTTGCGGTAGGAAAAGTGACCGCTCAAGCTTTAAAAGAAGAAGGCATAGAACGGATAGTCGTTCCTGAATATGAACGTATGGGAAGTGCAATCATGGCCCTGGCACAGTATTATCATGAAAAAAGGGGTCTGGCTCCATCATCGCATTAAAGTGTTAAAGTAACGAGGATCGGACTCCTTTAATAAAAAAACACATTTCCGATAAACTTTATATGAAAACTTTATTGACATCACGAATAATTATGTTATTATTTTTAATAATCAGACTTATCAAGAGCGGTGGAGGGAATTGGCCCTATGAAACCCGGCAACCTGCAATTTATGCAAGGTGCTAAATCCAACAAAATGTAAATCATTTTGGAAGATAAGGTTAATGTCAATACTTTACCTGATCAATCTTTCCAAAATGGAAAGATTTTTTATATTTAATAGTTTTATATTTTCTAAACATTATTCGCTTAGCCACGATGTCAAATATCAGCGTCTGGCCAGTTTTCAACCTTGAAAAAGACTTGCTCATTATCTTGCGAAAAGCATGATTTGATAATGTGGTGTTTTGGCAGCTCGAGGCCGCGTCGATCCTGCTAAGGAAGACAAAAACGGCTTCACAGGCAAGCCAGCAAACAGCTGCCGGAGCAAACCAAGGCGCTTGAACATTTCTTAATTGCAACTAAATATGAAATACCAAGCTGACTAGACAAACTAGAGGCGGTATTAACGATGATCAATGATGATCTATTGTTAATACTGCCTTTTTTATTGGAGGCAGTTAAAATGAGTAATTTATTGGTTTACGAAAATTTTGATGAGTTTACCCCTGTTGATTTTTCAATTGATAATGAGACAAAAGGGGCTTTGGAGGTTTTGGAGTGGGCTTATTCCCACTATGGAGATGAATTGGTATATGCCTGCAGCTTTGGGATAGAAGGAATTGTTATGATTGATTTAATTTCAAAAGTTTATGAGCAGGCAAGGGTAGTTTTCTTAGATACTGATCTTCATTTCAAAGAGACGTATGAATTAATAGAAAAGGTAAAAAACCGGTATCCACGATTGCGGATAGAAATAAAAAAGCCGGCGCTTACACTTGAAGAACAGGCTTTACAATATGGAGATAAATTATGGGAGAGAGATCCGAACAAATGCTGTGAAATAAGAAAAGTGATCCCGCTTAATGAAGTCCTTACGGGGGTATCCGCCTGGTTATCGGGCTTAAGAAGGGAACAGTCTGAAACAAGAAAGAACACTCAATTCATTAATAAAGACAACAAATTCAAATCGATAAAAATTTGTCCGCTTATCCATTGGACATGGAAGGATGTTTGGCGCTATGCCCATAAAAAAGGGCTGCCATATAACATTTTGCATGATCGAGGGTACCCGAGCATTGGGTGTGAAAAATGTACACAGCCGGCAATAAATGAAGCTGATTTAAGGTCGGGCCGCTGGAGCGGGAAAGGGAAAACTGAATGCGGGCTGCATGCATGAGGCCGAAGCAAACATAATGATTTCATCATTTGTTCTCGTTTCATTCCAGAAAAAAACACAATTGGGGGTATTAAAAAATGACATTAAGCAAACCGCATGGGGGAACATTGGTCAACCGTTGGAACCCAGATTACAATATTTACGATATTGATAAAGAAATTGAATTGGACGGGATTGCATTAAGCGATCTGGAGTTAATCGGTACAGGAGGCTATAGCCCGATAGAAGGGTTTTTGACACAAAAGGATTATGACTCGGTTGTGGAAGAAATGCGTCTTTCAAACGGAATTGTATGGAGCATTCCGATTACACTGCCGGTGACAGAGGATCAGGCTAAAAACATATCAATCGGTGAAGAAGTAAGGCTGGTGAACAATGGGATTTCGTACGGAGTAATAAAGGTTTCCGATATTTATGAACCTGACAAAAGGAAGGAAGCATTGGCTGTATATCGAACTGAAAGCGATGAGCATCCCGGGGTTCAAAAACTGTACAGCAGAGGCAACGTTTACATCGGGGGAGAAATCCAGCTAGTAAAAAGAATTGAACGCGAAAAGTTTCAGGAATTTTATCTGGATCCCAAAGATACGAGAAAGGTCTTTCAAGAAAAAGGATGGAATACAGTTGTCGGCTTTCAAACAAGGAATCCGGTTCACAGGGCCCATGAATATATCCAAAAATCGGCACTTGAAATTGTAGATGGGTTATTGTTGAATCCGCTCGTTGGTGAGACAAAGTCCGATGATATCCCTGCTGATATAAGGATGGAAAGCTATCAGGTTTTGCTTGACCATTATTACCCTAAAGACCGAGTATTCCTATCAGTATTTCCGGCTGCCATGAGATATGCCGGGCCAAGGGAAGCTGTATTCCACGCACTTGTAAGAAAAAATTACGGTTGTACCCATTTCATTGTAGGCCGGGACCATGCGGGTGTAGGAAACTTTTATGGAACGTATGATGCCCAAAAGATTTTCAGCAACTTCACGGAAGAAGAACTTGGAATCACTCTTTTATTCTATGAACATAGCTTTTATTGCAAGAAATGCGAAAACATGGCATCAACGAAAACATGTCCGCATGATCAAGAACATCATGTCATTTTATCCGGAACAAAAGTCAGAGAGATGCTGCGTAACGGGGAAATCCCGCCAAGCACTTTCAGCCGGAAAGAAGTGATAGAAGTGTTGATTAAAGGAATGAAGAAAACAGCGGTGCAAGTTTAACGAAAAAAGGAGGGCTCATATTGGCTGAAAAAAGTTCAAACGTTGTATGGCATGAATTATCTATTACAAAAGAGTTTCGAAGGGTGCAAAACGCTCATCACAGTTTTGTCATTTGGTTTACGGGACTGTCAGGCTCAGGAAAATCGACAGTGGCGAATGAATTGGCAAAGGAGCTTTATAAAAACGGAATCAGCAACTATGTGCTTGATGGCGATAATATCCGCCATGGTTTAAATAAAGATCTTGGTTTTTCAGAGGAAGACAGAAAAGAAAATATCCGCAGGATCGGGGAAGTGGCAAAATTATTCGTAGACAGCGGCCAGGTTGTTTTGACGGCGTTTATTTCACCATTTAAGGAGGATCGCAAGCTCGTCCGAAACCTCCTGGAAGAAGATGAATTTATTGAGGTTTACGTTAAATGTCCAATAGAAGTATGTGAAAACCGCGATCCTAAAGGTTTATATCAGAAAGCGCGAAATGGATTGATAAAGAATTTTACCGGCATTGACTCTCCGTATGAGGAACCTGAAAATCCGGAGATTGTACTTGAAACAGATCGTTATTCAATTGAGGAATGTGTCGAGCAGTTAATCACCTATTTAACGAAAAGAAATTTCATTTAAGTTATTAAGGGGGATAAACAATGGCATACGAAAAAGTTTGGAAAGATAATCCTAACCTTAATAAAACAGAGATTAAAAAGCTTAAAAAGGACGGCCTAAAGATCTTTGATGATATTCCGTACTATGCCAAGAACGGTTTCAGCTCGATACCACAGGAAGAATGGGATTTGTTCAAGTGGGCGGGGCTGTATTTGCAGAGGCCGAAAGAAGACGGCTATTTTATGATGCGTGTTACCATTCCGTCGGGTATTTTAACGAATGAGCAGGCGGTAACCTTGGCGAATATCGCGAAAGATTACGGCCGGGGAGTCTATGATATTACAACAAGACAAGCAGTACAATTTCACTGGTTGACGATTGAACAAATTCCTGATATTTTTGACCGTCTTAAAAAAGTCGGCTTGTCTACGGCGGGTGCTTGCGGGGATATAACAAGAAACATTGTCGGAAATCCTCTTGCAGGCATTGATCCTGATGAACTGTTCGATACAAGAGATATTGTAAGGGAAGTTTACGAGTTTTTCCAATTCAATGAGGATTTTTCAAATCTTCCGCGTAAGTACAAAATTTCTATCAGCGCAAATGTATATAATTCTTCCAATGCTGAAATTCATGACCTATCATTCGTTCCTGCTTATAAAGAAATAAACGGCGAAAGAGTAGCCGGCTTCCACGTGAAAGTTGGCGGCGGCTTATCTTCCGTACCGAAGCTGGCAGAGACACTGGATGTATTCATAACACCGGATCAAACATTAAAAGTAGCTATAGCGGTCACAACCATTTTCCGTGATTATGGCTATCGTGAAAAACGACATCGTGCGCGTATGAAATTTCTTGTCGCAGATTGGGGTCCTGAAAAATTCAAGGAAAAGCTTTTGGAATATACTGGCCCGCTTCCGGAAAAAGGTGAAGATGCGGTGAAAGGATGGAGCGCCGGGTACTATTATGGGGTTCACAAACAAAAGCAGGCCGGCTTGAATTTTGTGGGAGTCAATATTCCTGTCGGACGTTTAACTCCTGATGATGTACTCGAATTTGCTCGTTTATCGAAAATCTATGGGAATGGGGAACTTAGAAACTGCAATTCTCAAAATCTGATTATTCCGAACATACCTGATGAAAATATTGACGCATTATTGAATGAAGATCTATTTAAAAAATTCCCGATTTCCCCAAATAAAGTGGTCGGCTATTCCGTTTCATGTACCGGAATCGAGTATTGTAACTTGGCTCTGGTGGAAACAAAAGAAAGAATGAAAAGGATTGCCGAAAATTTGGATAAGGAAGTGGATCTTGACGTTCCTGTCCGCATTCACATGGTCGGCTGTCCGAATTCTTGCGGCCAGCGGCAAATTGCAGATATCGGGCTGCAGGGAATTAAGATGAAAAACAAAGACAAGGTTATGGTTGAGGCGTTTGAAATTTTTATCGGCGGTACGCTGAATAATGGAGGAAAATACAATGAAAGGTTAAAGGGCAAAGTTGAAGCGCCTCAGCTTGAGTTTATTTTGAAAGAGCTTCTGTTGTATTTTAAAGAAACGAAGCTGCCGGGTGAGACTTTCTATGATTATGTTGAAAGGGTTGGAACTTCTCCGCTGCAGGAAAGACTGGATTTGCTTTTAAGCAGTGTAGCAGTTTAACCATTGAAAGGTGATTGGCTTATGAATTTGTACCGGTTTGAAGTCACGCTTAAGGGTAATGAGGTCATACACGTCGTCATCGCAGCCGAAAACGATGAAGATGCATTTCGCCTTGTCGATGTAGAGATAGAAAAGCACTTTTTGAAACTACCCGATATCCAGGATATTTCGTTATATGAAAGGAAAAAAATTCGAAAAGGAAATGGGTTTGTATTATCGCGTCTAGAAACAGCTTAAGCAAGCGGGAAGGGTGAAGAAAATGGGGAAAGTTTACTTGGTTGGTGCAGGACCTGGTGATCCTGAGCTTATTACACTAAAAGGGTTGAGATGTATCCAAGAAGCAGATGTTATTTTATACGATCGATTAATTAATAATGAATTGCTAAACTATGCCAAACCGAATGCGGAATTGATTTACTGCGGTAAACTGCCAGGTTTTCATTTGCTGCAGCAAGAGACAATTAACCATTTTCTTGTGAAGTATGCAAAAAAAGGAAATATTGTGACGAGATTGAAAGGCGGGGACCCATTCGTTTTTGGAAGGGGCGGAGAGGAAGCGGAAGCTCTTGTGAAATATGGGATACCGTTTGAAATCGTACCGGGAATCACTGCGGGGATAGCGGCGCCGGCATATGCCGGCATTCCCGTAACACATCGGGAGTACGGGTCGTCATTTGCCTTTATTACAGGCCACCGAAAAAGCGGAGAAGAAGACAGACATAAGTGGGATGCACTTGCAAAAGGAATCGATACTCTTGCCATCTATATGGGGGTGAAAAATCTTCCTTATATCCAGCAAAAGCTGCTTGAACATGGGAAGAATCCTAATACACCGGTAGCATTCATTCATTGGGGAACGTTCCGTGAACAAAAAACGGTTGTAAGCACTCTTGAATCTGCCGCAGACACTGCTGTAAAGGAAAAAATTGAAAATCCTTCTCTTATCATTATTGGAGAGGTTGTCAAGATGCGTGAGAAAATCAGCTGGTTTGAGCAGATGAATATTGGTGAAAAACTGCTTGTAAGCGAGGGAGTATAATGGAAGCGATTCTTTATATCTGTCATGGAAGCAGGGTGAAAAAAGCGTGTGAGCAGGCCATTGATTTTATAAAAAAATGTATGGCCCAAAATCCTGTTCCCATTCAAGAGTATTGCTTTCTTGAACTGGCAGCTCCCACGATCGAAGAAGCATATGAAAGGTGCGTCCAAAGAGGCGCCGCTAAGATTATTGTTCTTCCTGTCTTGCTGTTGACTGCCGTCCATGCAAAAGAAGATATTCCAAACGAACTTGAACGAATCCGAAAACGATTCCCAAACGTGGAAATGGTATACGGCAGACCAATTGGCGTTCACCACCATATGATTGATATTTTGATTGAACGGCTTCATGAAACAAAGGAAAACTTGTGCGAGGATTCCATGGTTCTTTTAATCGGAAGAGGAAGCAGCGATCCGGACGTAAAGCGTGACTTGACCCAAATCGCACAGCTGCTAAAAAGGAAAGCTGGATTAAACAGGGTAGACACATGTTATTTAACAGCAGCAAAACCCGGTTTGGAAGAGGCTCTTTTTACTGCAATGCAGAGCAGCTATAAAAAAATATTCATCATCCCATATTTGCTCTTTACAGGAATATTGATGAATACCATTGAAAAAACCATTAAAGCTCGCTTCGCTGATGGACAAAAGGAATATATATTATGCAATTATCTTGGATACCACCCGTTGATCGGAAACATATTGAAGGATCGTTTTACTGAACTTTCGGGAGGCAGCGACAGTGTATCCAATTATGCTTGATATGAACAATAAATTATGTGTTGTCATTGGCGGCGGGAAAATTGCTTATCGTAAAGTGGTTCCATTACTCAAAGCAGGAGCAAACATCCATATCGTAAGCCCGGAAATATGCGATGAGATAAACAAGCTCTGGACTGAAAAAAAGGTAAAAGTGTTCTTAAAAGAAGTAGAAAAGGCTGACTATGAACATGCTTTTATGATTATTGCGGCGACAAATTCGAAAGAAATAAATGAACATATATACAAAAACACAACGGAAAACCAGCTGGTTAATATCGTAAGCGACCAAGAAATAGGGAATTTCCACATACCTGCTTCTGCAGTAAGAGGAAGACTTGTCATAAGTGTTTCAACTGGAGGGGCAAGTCCGACTCTTGCGAAAAAAATAAGAAATGATTTACTCGATCAATTTGATGAATCGTATGAAGGGTATCTTGATTTTTTGTGGGAATCCCGAAAGAAAATCAAAAACAGCAGTATACCCCAGACAATGAAATCTAATCTGTTAAACGAATTGGGAGACGAAAAATATAAAGACTTCGAGTCCGAAAGAAACCGATTCATGGCCCGTCTGAAAGATGTGTTAGTCGATTGAAAACAATGCTAAGCAAGTTTGTCGGGCCTTTTTAAGAATAGAAAGGAACATTATTTTATTATATACTTTTTTGACTATAAATTAGACTAAAAACATCGGAATAGGAGGAATAAATGAAAAAATTACTTGTACTAGCTTTTATCGGATTTATCGCACAGTTGATAGATGGCTCATTAGGAATGGCTTATGGAGTTTCGTCCTCAACACTTCTTCTGGCCTTTGGCATCGCTCCGGCTGTGGCATCTGCTTCTGTTCACATATCCGAAGTCGTAACGACTGCAGCATCGGGGATTTCACATATCAAGTTCGGAAATGTTGATCGGAAAATGGTGTTTCGCCTAACCATCCCTGGTTCCATCGGGGCCTTTATCGGAGCCTGTTTCTTAAGCAATTTGCCGGGTGCCTTAGTAAAACCATATGTTTCAACATTTCTTTTGATTCTTGGTGTCTATATCATCCTCCGGTTTTTGTTTTTGTTTAAACCCGCTGAAGACAAGGAGTCTCCACCGCTGCCATATAAACAGTCGATCCCTTTAGGACTGATTGCAGGGTTTGCGGATGCTACTGGCGGGGGCGGTTGGGGACCGATTACGACGCCCATTCTTTTATCTAAAAAAGGGATGACGGCCCGAAAGGTTATTGGAACAGTAGATACAACAGAGTTTGCTGTTGCCGTATCAGCTTCTTTAGGTTTTATCATATCTCTTGGTTGGGACACAGTGAATTGGATTTGGGTATGTGCTTTGATGTTAGGAGGAGTTTTTGCTGCACCGATTGCAGCTTGGCTAGTCAAGGCCATGCCGGCACAGATGATGGGAGTTTTTGTGGGAGGATTTATAATTTTGGTGAATGCCCGAACTTTACTATCTGCCTGGCTGCCGAATTCTTCTGAATATTATTCTCTTATTTACGGCATTATTTTATTTTTATGGGGAACAGCTTTAATTTTCTCAGCCAAAAAATTAATCAATGGAAACAAAAATAATCTAGTAAAAGGTTCGTCCATCCAAAGTGATAAAAGAGCAATCTGAGTCCTAAATCGGGGCTCGGGTTTTTTATTTTTTATAAATACATGAAAAAAGCTGGCAGGATGCCAGCTTTTTGATTATTTGTATACTGTTACTTTTACTGTTTTCACGCCCCATTGGATGGCTTTTGCTTTTGAAGGCATAAATACATCAATTCTGTTGCCTTTTATTCTGCCGCCTTTATCAGCTGCAACTGCATAGCCGTAACCTTCTACATAAACCTTTGAACCTAGCGGAATAACCTTTGGATCAACTGCAATTGCTTTAATCGAAGGGTTTTTCTTTAAATTTAAACCGGTGGCCGTTATTCCACTGCAGCCTTTGCATGTTGCTGTATAAGCAGACGCTTTTACGGTGATTGTTTTGTAAGCTGTTTTATTGGCTGAAGCCCTTTTTACAGTAGATTTCGCTTTCGTTGTCGATCCTGAAATCTTTAAAACTTGATTTGGCTTGACTGTATCGCTTTTAAGATTGTTCCAGCTCTTTAACTGGCTGACAGTTACTTTATGTTTTTTTGCTATGCTCCAAAGAGTGTCGCCATTTTTTACTTTATATGTACCAGAGGCAGAAGCTGTACCTGAAATACCGAAAACTAGAATTATTGATGAAGCAATATAAAATAGTAGTTTTTTCAACTTACTAAAACTCCTTTGTTAATTCTCCTTTTTTTTCGTATACATAGAATAACAAGAAAATATAACAGTAATGTTTCAATGTATTAGTAATTATGTTACAAAATGAAGACATAGGTTTGCTGATTGTAATAAAGGGTATAGATTCTTACAAAACCCGGCTTTTTTCGAGTTAAATAGACTTGAAAGTAAATCATTTGACATTTATTTTAATAAAACATATAATCACAATTGAAGCTAGCTATTATTAGCGCGTTTTATTATTAAACCGCTTTCAAAGCTAGTAAACTATAAGGAGCGTGGTACCTGAACTGATTCATCCCATGTTATACTTATATGTTTCCGATCGTCATGGCGAAATCGTTCTATCAGTCACAGAAGCCCGTGTAAAAAGAAAATTACTAATAATCAACAGAGAGGTGCTTAAACGTGTTACGAGATAAAGATTTACAATCAATCCAAGAAGTAAGAGACTATCTTGAACAAGCAAAAACAGCTCAAGAAATCGTTGCAAAAATGACTCAAGAAGAGATCGACAAAATCGTTGAAAGCATGGCAAATGCGGGAAGAGAAGCAGCAGAACGATTGGCTGCCATGGCAGTAGAAGAAACAGGTTTTGGTAACGTTCCTGATAAAATTACAAAAAACTTGTTTGCTTCAAATGACGTTTACAACTCTATCAAAGATGTGAAAACAGTCGGAATTATTAATCGGGATGAAGAAAATAAAGTTTGGCAAGTGGCTCATCCTGTAGGGATCGTTGCAGGAATCGTTCCATCTACAAACCCGACTTCCACAGTTATTTTTAAATCATTAATCTCTGTTAAGGCTGGAAATGCGATTATCTTCAGCCCGCATCCAGGTGCTGCAAAAGCTACAGCAGAAGCTGCAAAAATCATGCAAGAAGCAGCTGAGCGCGCTGGTGCTCCTAAAGGTTTAATTTCTTGCATCACTCAACCAACATTGGCTGCAACAAACGAGCTAATGAAACATAAATTAACAGACGTTATTCTTGCTACAGGCGGTCCTGGTATGGTTAAAGCAGCTTACAGCTCTGGAAAACCAGCATACGGCGTAGGTCCTGGTAACGTTCCTGTCTACATTCACGAAAGTGCAGATGTAGCAAAAGCTATTGAACTAGTTATTGAAAGTAAGACTTTTGACTACGGAACAATCTGTGCTTCCGAACAAGCTCTTATTGTTGATGAATCTATTAAAGAAAAAGTTGTTGCTGAGTTAAAACAACAAGGCGCTTACTTCTTGAATGAAGATGAAAAACGTAAAGTTGAATCCGTTATCATGGTAAACGGTGCATTAAACGCTAAAATCGTTGGTAAAGCTCCACAAGTGATTGCGGAAATGGCTGGAATTGAAGTTCCTGCAGACGCAAAAGTACTTGTTGCTGAAGAAACTGGAGTGGGTAAAGAATATCCATTCTCAATCGAAAAATTATCTCCAACTCTTGCACTCTATACAGTGAAAGGTATGGAAGAAGCAAGTGCTATTGCTCAACAAATGCTTGATTTGGGCGGTCTAGGTCATACAGTTGGAATTCACGCTCAAGACGAAAAAGTTATTGAAGCGTATACAATCAATAAACCAGCTGGACGTATTATTGTAAATGCTGGTACAACATTTGGTGCAATTGGTGCTACAGTAAATGTAATGCCATCCTTAACTCTCGGATGCGGTGCAATGGGTAACAACGTTACATCTGACAACGTTTCAGTATATCAATTGTTCAACATTAAACGCGTTGCATTTGGCGTCCGTGAAATGCCAAAAAAAGATGAGAGCGCTCAAAAAGAACCAGCTCTAACAAAATAAGAAAGCAAAAATGTAGCAGTCCTACCACAAACCCGGTTTATCACCGGGTTTGTGGTTTTTTATTTATCAACGGATCCTTCTTCTTTAATACATTAACACTTTAACACAGCGCGGGCCAGACCCTCAATACATTAACGCTTTAACGCAGTGCGGGCCAGACCCCTCCTTACATATGCCGCGATATTTTCTCTTCTTCGATTTATTCATTATATTGTCTCCTTATCAAACAGATTGATGAATGTAAATCGGACATTTTTTTGGGAGAATATGCCTTTCAGAAAAGTGGATAACGGCTTTATCGAGTGGTTACGTTAAACATGTGGGACGGTGATGATAATGATTAAACTGCAGCTGGTACGAAAGCAAGAGAGTATGCCTATTGCTGATTTTCGTCCGCTGGACACTTGGGTAATGCAACCGCTATTCTCAAACGATTCCCCTTGAGTGAAAACAGTTTTATACCATATATAATTCCTTAATAACAAGGAAATATTAGTTAAAATATTCCGAGTAAGGAACTTAGAGCTTAATAAGCGACCCTTTCCACTCAGTTAGAAGATGAATCGTCTAACGAATAATGATAAAGATCAATCAGCCAAAATGACTGAATAGATAAGCATTAGCATTAGCATATAGAAGAAAGAGAGAGGTGGCGTTCATTATGATAAGAGATAAAGATTTACAATCCATCCAGGAAGTAAGGGACTATCTTGAACAAGCCAAATCAGCGCAAGATATCGTCGGAAAAATGTCGCAAAGCGAGATCGACAAAATTGTTGAAAGCATGGCGAATGCGGGTAGATACGAAGCAGAACGATTGGCGGCTATGGCAGTAGAAGAGACGGGTTTTGGTAAAGTAGCCGATAAGGTTGTGAAAAATCTGTTCGCCGCTAATGATGTATACAACGCCATCAAAGATATGAAAACCGTTGGGATTATAAATCGGGATGACCAAAATCGCGTATGGGAAATCGCTCAGCCTGTTGGGATCGTTGCGGGAATCGTCCCATCGACAAACCCTACTTCGACAGCAATTTTTAAATCGCTGATCGCAGTAAAGGGAAGAAATGCAATCATTTTTAGCCCTCACCCGTCTGCTGCAAAATGCACGGCCGAAGCGGTAAAAGTCATGCAAGAAGCAGCCGAGCGCGCCGGGGCACCAAAGGGTTTAATCTCTTGCATTACACAACCGACATTGCCTGCAACGAATGAGTTAATGAAACATAAATTAACAAAAGTAATTCTTGCAACAGGCGGCAGCGCGATGGTAATAGCAGCTTACAGTTCCGGAAAACCGGCATACGGCGTAGGACCTGGAAACGTACCATCCTATATTCATGAAAGTGCGGATTTAGCAAGAGCTGCCCGACTTATCGTTGAAAGCAAGAGTTTTGACAATGGAACGATTTGCGCTTCCGAACAAGCTCTTGTCGTTGATCACTCCATCAAAGAAAAGTTCATTTCCGAGTTAAAGAATCAAGGCGCTTACTTTTTGGATGACAATGAAAAACAAAAGGTAGCCTCAGTTATCATGGTAAACGGTAGGTTAAATGCCAATCAGGTGGGAAGATCTCCGCAGAAAATTGGGGAAATGGCAGGTATTGAGGTTCCGTCCGATGCAAAGGTGCTCGTTGCAGAAGAGACAAATGTGGGCAAAGAATATCCAGTTTCTATTGAAAAATTGTCCCCGGTTCTTGCCTTTTATACGGTGAAGGATAAGCAAGAAGCAAGCGGCCTTTGCGGAGAAATACTCGCATTTGGCGGACTTGGTCATACTTTGGGAATTCACTGTAATGACGAAAAAGTAGTAGAAGAATTCACTTTAGATAAACCGGTTTCACGTATTGTTGTAAATGGTGGTACGACGTTTGGCGGAATAGGCGCCACTACGGGAATATTCCCATCTTTGACACTGGGATGTGGTGCTATTGGTAATAACATCTCGTCTGATAATATTGGGGCTAAGCATATGATCAATATTAAACGAGTGGCATATGCGATCCGTGAGATGCCGAAACAGGAAGAAGTTTCGCAAAAGGAACCTGCACTCACTTAAAAATAAAGCAGGACAGTAACAATTAATGAGGCTGACCCATAAGTGTCTGGCTCCGTCTGCAGTTATTAAATATCGAATTGACCATATTATGTTTTCAATATTTAGTAACTAAGGGGGCCTGGCTCTAAAGTTTTGGGTCAGCCTTATTCTTATGACCAATTCATATTGCTTTGTATTCGGTATTTGCACAAGAACGAGTAGTTGGGGATTAGTCATTCCTCATACTTAATTCTTAGCGGTGGCCTAATTGCCGCAATGCTTCCTCGCTCATTCGCTACGGTGTCCAAGGCGGATTCCAAGTAATTTGTGCATCGACATCTTTAATCCCCTCAATGTCCGGTAGCGCCCGTTTCACACCACCATTTCCCCTTTCGAAAGTGATGAGTATATATACAACGAACCGTGATTTTTATCACTTCAATAGTGAAGCTGAGCTATTATGATGTAAATATAAAATTTAAAATATCAAGGAGGCATTTTTTGTGAGTCAATTTGCAGCAAGAATTAATGCACCTGATTTTGAACCGCGTGATCGGCACCCGGCAATTTTCCGTTTATTTGATAGTTTAAAGCCTGGAGAAGTAATGGAACTAACAAATGATCATGATCCTCGCCCGCTTCATTATCAATTTATGATGGAACGCGAAGATCAATTTACGTGGGAGTATTTAGAAAAAGGTCCGGAAACTTGGAGAGTGGCTATTGGGAAGAAATGACACGAATGAAGAGATTCCTGCTTAATAGGCGGGAATCTTTTTCTGTTTTGTTTACAGTTACAATGATGAATTTATGAGTAACCGAAGTAACATATTGATCGTTTATTGAAGCCGATGACAGGAAAGATGTTGTTGCTTGACGATTGTCGAGTTGTTTGTACAAATTTTTTGGAAGATAAAATCATCAATATAAATAATGGACAGGTATTTGACAATTTTATGACATGATAGAATATTGTGATGTGAGTCACATGGACGCCTCCCCTTATGTTTTACAATGAAGACGAGGAGGGAGAATTCTTGAGAGGCTTTCATGAAAATCCGTTTATTGTTATATGGGAACTAACACGGGCATGCCAGTTGAAATGCCTTCATTGTCGTGCAGAAGCGCAATACCATCGCGATCCGCGCGAATTAACGTTTGAAGAGGGAAAAAAGCTGATTGACCAAATTTACGAAATGGATCAGCCGCTTCTTGTATTTACAGGTGGAGATCCATTGATGCGTCCTGATGTGTATGATATAGCAAAATATGCGATTGATAAAGGATTGCGTGTTTCGATGACGCCAAGTGCGACGCCGAATGTGACGAAAGAAGCGATTAAGAAAGCAAAAGAAGTCGGTTTAGCGCGTTGGGCGTTTAGTTTAGACGGACCGAATGCCGAAATTCACGATCATTTTCGCGGCACAAGCGGTTCATTCGACTTAACCATAAAGGCGATTCAATATTTGCATGAACTTGAAATCCCTGTGCAAATTAACACCGTTATATCCCGGTATAATGTTCACGTGCTTGACGAAATGGTCGCACTCGTAGAAAAACTGAAATGCGTGCTTTGGAGCGTCTTTTTCCTTGTACCAACGGGACGCGGCAAAGAGACAGATATGATTACACCGGTTGAACATGAAAAAGTATTTAAATGGTTATTTAAAACAAGCAAACGAGTGCCGTTTGATATAAAAACAACGGCAGGACAGCATTATCGCCGCGTCGTGCTGCAGGAAAAAATGCGCGAGAACAAAACGAGCGACGAAAAGATCCGCTATGAAGATGTGCTTATGAAAGGGTTGACTGGACAAGTGGATGGCCTTGGACGGGCGCCAAAAGGAGTAAATGACGGCAACGGTTTTCTCTTTATCTCACATATTGGAGATGTATATCCCAGCGGATTGCTGCCGGTAAAAGCAGGTAATGTGCGCGAAACACCTCTGGCGGATATTTACCGTCATTCACCTATTTTCCAAGACTTGAGAAACCCGGACAAGTATAAAGGAAAATGCGGCGTTTGTGAGTTTCGTTTTGTTTGCGGCGGCTCACGTTCACGGGCATATTCGGTAACAGGAGATTATTTGGAAAGCGAGCCTTTTTGCGTGTATATTCCAAAGGTGTTAAGAAAGAAAAAAGAAAAATGAAATGAATGAAAAGGGGTGGCTATCATGAAACCGCTTTTGCCAAAACAACACGGTGCCTGGGCGATGTTGATTATCCCGTTTTTATTAGGGGCTTATTATGGGGGTTTTTCTTGGCTTCATATTCCGCTATTTCTCGGGTGGTTATTGTTATACTTAGCAACTTATCCGTTTTTTATGGCAATTAAAAATAAAAAAAGAAGACAATATTATTTGAGATGGTTTCTAGCCTACTCTTTTCCAGCTGTGGTATTGTTACTCATCCCGCTAGCAAATCATTTTAGCCTTTTATATTTTGGCTTTTCTATGATGCCGTTTTTTCTGATAAATATATATTATGCAAGTAAGAAAAATGAACGGGCTTTGCTTAATGATCTTGCGGCCATAGCTGAATTTTGTATAGGAGGGCTTGCCAGTTTTTATGTAGGAGATGGAGAGCTAAATCTAAGAGCGGCAGAAATCTTTAGTTTTTGTTTTCTGTTCTTTACTGGAAGTTCTTTTTATGTGAAAACCATGATAAGAGAAAAAAAGAATGTGGTGTATAAATGGGCATCTTGGGGGTTTCATTTACTGTTAATCATTGGATTATTCATAATGGGTTATCCATTATTAGTAATTGCGTATTTTCCAAGTGTGATAAGAGCAATATACCTCTACGGAAAATCTATATCGGTGCTGAAACTCGGTGTATTAGAAATTGCAAATTCCGTATATTTTCTTTTAACGTTATTATTTATTCTCTAATATTTTTAATACCTTAAAGAGGCTGTCTCATAATGGTCTGACCTCATGTGCATTTATCAATATATAGCACATTCATCCAACATTATGTCCTATATATTGTGTTATTGGAGTCTGATCCTTAGGCTTTTGAGACAGCCACTAAATTTTTTCTAAATCGTTTTTGCAAGCAACTAGCAAAATAGTTTTATATCGAGCTATTACTTGCTTTGCAAAAGTCGCCAATTTTAGCGATTTTAATATCCGCTTTCATTAATGCGGAAGAGATGTACTTTGCAAAGTCTATCGCATTTTCTCCATCTCCATGGATACAAATCGTATCGGCTTGAATCGAAACATCAGTTCCCTCCAGCGATTGTACTTTTCCTTCTTTTACCATTCGTATTACTTGGTTGACAGCAATTTCATAATCTTTTATGATAGCATTCGATTCACGTCTAGGAGTTAAAGAACCATCTTTTTGGTATGTGCGATCGGAAAATACTTCACTGGCAGTACGAAGTCCGATTTTTTTTCCTGCGTTCACAAGCTTTCCTCCCGCTAATCCAAAGAGGATCAATTCAGGATCAACCTTGTAAACGGCTTCGGCAATCGCTTCAGATAGGAGAGCGCTCTTAGTGGCCATATTATATAATGCACCATGGGGTTTTACATGTTGAAGCTTTCCGCCTTCGGATTTTACAAATGCATATAAAGCACCGATTTGATAGACAACTAGTTCGTAAGCTTCCTGCGGAGAAATATCCATATTTCTTCTTCCGAATCCAGCCAAATCCTGAAGCCCGGGGTGCGCCCCAATCCCCACATTTTTTTCGAGTGCCAACCGGACGGTTTTCCGCATGGTTGACGGGTCACCTGCGTGAAACCCGCATGCGATATTTGCGGATGTTACATAATCGAGAATTTCTTCATCTTTTCCTATTTTGTATGCACCAAAGCTCTCTCCCATATCACAATTTAAGTCGACAATATGCATGCTTCAATCCCCCTGCCTAAATTTCAGAAAAATTCCTTGCTTCAGTTGCTGTATTTTTCTTTCCCTTTCTAATAAAAGGTGTTGAGCTTCATCGCGGGAAATTTCTGTAAACTTTATTGAATCTCCCGGTTTCGCTTGTGCCATCAATGGCAAATCAACTGTTGCAATTTGACCGATTTTAGGGTAACCGCCTGTCGTTTGCCGATCAGCTAATAGAACAATTGGGTTCCCATCAGATGGAACTTGAATTGTTCCAAAATTAACTGCTTCCGATATCATTTCTGCAGCATTTTGTAATGTCAGTTTGGGTCCTTTTAATCGATATCCCATACGATCCGATTGAGCTGTAACCTCAAATGGTTCATGAAAGAGCTTATTTTGGCTCTCTTTCGTAAATAAATGGAATTGTCTTCCCTTCATTACACGAATTGTAGATTTATTTTGGTGCATGGGAATTAAATCAGCGGCCACGGTCCACTCCATTTCTACAAATTGTTGGTTTGCAGATTTTTTCCCTAGATGTTCAATGATTCGAGTGGAAAGATCGCTGGGGGAGCCGAACTCCAGCTGATCACCTGCTTGTAATGCACGTCCGTTAAAACCGCCAATTTCTGCCCTCAGGTAAGTGGATTTACTATTCATGATCGTTGGAATTTTAAAGCCTCCGGAAACAGCAAGATATGCCCGACAGCCGATCTTACACGGTCCAAAACGCAATATGCTTCCTTTTTTTACAAAAACGGATCGCCATAATCGAACAGATTTTCCATCGATTGTTGGGGATAAATCACCGCCGCAAATGGATATAAGTGCATTTTTTTTGAATTCAATCGTTGGCCCAAGCAATGTCAACTCAAGGGTTGGTTCATTTTCTTCATTTCCTACTAATAAATTGGAGATTCGATGGGAGAATTGGTCCATCACACCGCTCACAATTATTCCATATTTTTGAAAACCAAATCTTCCTAAATCTTGAACAGTTGTAAGGAGGCCCGGCTTGATGACTGTAATCATCTTTCGTCTTCCTCCATTTCTTTGTATTCATTATAGCTAATCGGTACAAATTGTATTTTATCTCCCGCCATTAAAAGGCTTGGAGGTTCTTCATTAGGGCGAAACAACTTTAGTGGAGTCCGTCCGATAAGCTGCCATCCTCCTGGTGTTTCGATTGGATATACACCTGTTTGCTTTCCCGCAATTCCAACCGATCCCGAAGGTATTTTTAACCGGGGAGTTTCTCTTCTCGGTGTAGCAATTTTTTCAGACATGCCTCCAATATAAGGAAAACCGGGAGCAAAACCGATCATATACACTAAATAATCACTGCTTGAATGAATATCAATGACTTCCTCAGTCGTTAATCCGTTAAAGGCTGCAACATACTCTAAATCAGGGCCGAATTCACCGCCATAGCATACCGGTATCTCAACAACCCGTGGTTTGATTGTTTTATCGGTCTTTAATCTTGCTAATAACTGCTGCAACTGTTCACATACATAGACATAAGGAAGGATTTTATAATTAAGTAGATTCGATGTTTTAACAGGATTATAAAAAACAGTTACAGTGGTAAATGCCGGTATGTATTCGATCATCCACTCGGGAGGGTTATTATCCAAAATAGAGGTAATCATTTTTACTTTTTGTTGTGTCTCTATGTTTATATCTTCTCCAAGTTCGATAATGACTGCATTATCACCTAATGGATGTAAACGGTATTCCATTCTTACATCTCCTGTCTTTATTATTTGTAATAGAAGATACCGTTGATAAAAGAGTAATATTGAATGATTTATAAAATAGAAAGAATTCACACTTATCGGTATTGTGGTAAATGAAAGAGAGTGATTATTGCAATAATTTTCTGAATTATACACATCTATTTTTCCTATTACATAAATAATAGCAGTGGAGCTTTCCCTTCGTTAAGCTTTTTTTATGGAAAAATTAATCCAGTTCATTCCATTTCGGGCCGGCCTCCAGTGCGTTAACGCTTTAAAGTGGAGCGGGCCAGGCCCTCAGTGCGTTAACGCTTTAAAGCGGAGCGGGCCAGACCCTCCGTGATGGGGGACTGGCCCTTGATAATTAATTATGAAGCTTTCATATCAATTTGTTCTGTTGTGACTCTTTTCTTGCTGAATTGGCTTAAAGCGATTCCTATACCAGTACCTGCAAGCGCCGGAACGATCCATTCTAACCCAACGGAGGAAAATGGAAGAATATTTCTCATCGTTTGAATCGGACCCAAGTCCAAACCAAAAGCATTTAATCCGCTAATCACGGCAAATACTCCGGTAAATAACATGGCGCTTCTGTATACTTTTTTCGTATCCTTAAAGAACTTGCTAAAGAAAGTAAGTATGATTAACACAATTGTTAATGGATATGCCGTGACAAGGAACGGAACTGATACTTTCAGTATTTGGTTTAATCCCAGATTTGATAACAAGAATCCTACAAGAGTAACCGCTAATACGATTGATTTATAGCTTGCTCTTGGAACAAGTTTTGAAAAATATTGGCCGCATGCTGTAGTTAATCCCACTACTGTTGTGAAACAAGCTAACGTAAAAATTAAGCCAAGCAACGCTGTGCCGCTTTGTCCCAATAAAAGTGTTGAAGCAGAGGACAGGATGTCTGCACCGTTTTCAAACGATCCGTTTGCAGCCATTTTTCCTCCAATCCATCCAATGCTGACGTATACGAGTGCAAGCAATACCCCTGCAATCATACCGGCTTTCAACGTATATCTAGTTAATTGCTTCTCTTCGCGTACACCTTTCTGTTGAATCGAGTTGAGAATGACAATTCCGAAGGCTAATGCTGCCAGGGCATCCATTGTGTTATATCCTTCAATGAAACCTTTTGAAAAAGCTCCATTTTGATATGCTTCTGACGGTGTTTGAAGCGGAGAGTCAAGCTTCACAAAACCGACTGCACACAAGACGACCATCGATAAAAGGAGGATCGGAGTGATCCAACGGCCCATGTATTTTTCCATTTTAGCAGGGTTTAAGCTTATTACATAGACAAGAGAAAAGAAAACAGCACTATATAAAAATAAGAACAAAGATGAGTTCCAAGACTCGTTAAGGAATGGTTTCACACCCATTTCATATGCAACATTCGCATTTCTCGGAATGGCCAAAAACGGTCCGATACTTAAATAAACGACAACCATAAAGACCGTACTGAATACTGGATGAACACGATTTCCGATCGTTTGTGCACCGCCCTTTACAAGGGAAACAGCTAGTAGCACGACAATTGGCAGTCCAACGCCGGTAAGGATGAATCCTGACATGGCCTGCCAGTAGGAAGTGCCTGACTGTGCTCCTAAGAAAGGAGGGAAGATCAAGTTTCCAGCTCCAAAAAACATTGAAAATAACATTAATCCAATAACTAAGGTGTCTAATTTTTTCAAAGTAATCTCTCCTCGTATAGTATTTTTAGAATAATAAAAAACTCGTCCCTAAAATAGGGACGAGTTTGTGCTCGCGTTACCACCCTAATTCCGCAGCTTACGAAAATAAGCTTGCGGCTCTCAGTCAACGTACAATTATACGTGGTCCATTTTAACGGCGGACAGCCCGTCAAAGCCTACTGGATTTCAGCTTTGCATCTCAGAGATGATCTTCGGACAAGGCCTGGACATCGGCTTTCACCAAACGCCGACTCTCTGTGGAACAGGGATCCTATCTTACTCTTCTCGTCATCGATTTTATTTAAAAATAATTTAACAGAGGAAAATCATTATGTCAATATTTTTTGACAGTTAAAATAATTGAATCTAATTTTAGTGAAATTTTATGTTTCATTTTTTTCACTACAACTTAAGAAAGCTGTATGAAGCTTTTATTTAAAGGAAATCACTGAAGCAGGGATTCAATTGTGATAAAGTAATAGAAAAATGATTCACGGGGAGCGAGGATGAAAATGAGGCTTTCTGATTTTGAAGAGTACATGGATGAGGTTATACTTGAAAGAGGGCTTGATTACTATCATAATGGTCGAGTCATACATATAGAGGATAAGGGTAGAAGCCATTATATTGCCAAGGTCGACGGCTCGGAGATTTATACTGTTGAGATTTTCCTTGATCATGAAAAAATAGTGGAAACTTACTGTGATTGTCCGTATGATTGGGGAGAATATTGCAAGCACCAGGCAGCCGCCCTGTACGCTTTAAGACAGGAGAAAACTCAGAATTCAATAAAGCCGGAACAGAGAAAGAAGACGGCACCTGCACAAAAGCAAGATTTAAGGACGGTTCTTTTAAACTTGCAAAAAAATGAGCTTATCAATATTATTCTTGATTTTTCAAATGAATATACCGAAATTGAAAAGCGGCTTATGTTCAAATATGCACCGGGAAAAGATGAGATTTCTGCCAGCAAAAAACTAATACGTGAATTTATCAATAAATCGAAGAGGAACGGTTTTATTGATTGGCGCAATGTGAATTACGCGGTGCAAGGTGCAGAAATGACGCTTCAAAAAGCACGAAGTAAGATGGAAAGCGGAGATACGGAAACTGCAGTTTTTCTATGTATGGCGGTGTTATCCATTATCGTGGATATGCTTCAGTACAGCGACGATTCAAGCGGTATTGCCGGCTCTTTGATCGAAGAAAGCATATCCTTAATTGACAAAGCGGCAGCTGAGGGAATAGACAAATTAAATAATGCAAAACAAAAAAAGCTATTTGATGCCATCATGAAAGAAGCGCTGAATGATCGTTATGAAGGATGGAGCAATTGGCGTTTTGACCTCTTAAAACCGTGCACTTATTTTTGTAATAACGAAGATTTTCGCAGAAAACTGGAAAACCAGCTGGAAGCCATGTTGGAAAATCTGACCGATACTTCTTGGAGTGCCGAATACGATAAGGAAAATATTAAGCTTTTGCAATTGGAAATAATCGAGCTTTGTGATGGAGGAGAAAAGGCAGAGCAATTTATAAAGGAGAACATTCATTACAGTAAATTCCGTGAAAAGGCAATTGCCAATGCATTTCAAAAAGGAGAATACAATGAAGTAGTGAAGTTCTGTTTAGAAGGTGAAGAAGCTGACAAGAATTACCCCGGTCTTATAAAAAGGTGGAAAGAGCACCGATTTCGAGCGTACGAACTGCTTGGTGATCTTGAAAATCAGCGGGAATTGGCACTGGAGCTTTTATTTCAACAAGAATATGCTTACTACTTAAAATTGAAAAAGCTGTATCCGCATGAAGAATGGGAAGGAATTCTTAAAGGGATTGTTGAAAGGTTTGAAAAACAGCAATATCAGTCGTATGTGTATGAAAAAATTTTGGTCGAGGAAAATTTGACTGCCGAGATGCTGGAATATTGCAATCGCAATATTTACACGATAACGAATCTGTATCCATACATGATAGGCGATTTTTTTGATGATGTTAACAAGCTGTTTGTGAAATATATTAACCAGTCCGCAGAAGAATCCGCAAACAGGCGGCAGTATAAACATGTATGCGACATGATAAAAACTTATAAAAAAGCCTGTGGTAAAACGAATGCCCAAATGCTAATTGAAGAACTAAAACAGAAATACAAGAGACGGCCGGCATTTGTGGATGAATTGGGGAAAATAAGATGATCCACCGGTAAGAGAATTGTTTCTACACCGTAAAATTTTTCAAATAAGACCAACAATTGTGTATGTTGGTC
>NZ_PNFF01000007.1 GCF_028888695.1 Bacillus methanolicus
AGGAGACTTCTCTTCTTCTGCAGCTTGTAAAATCGCTTGACCAAACTCAAGATTATTGATGTTAAACTGTCCGACAGCATATCCATTTTCTTTTCCACGATTTAACATATCCTTCATTGAAACTAATGGCATAATTCCCACTCCTTATATAGTATTTTTAAATCCTCTTTCGAGGTAATTTTCAGATCATTTATTGCTCTTTGATAACTTCATAAAGGATCGTTCAGATAGTGGAGAGCTAAGCTGTCTAATATCTGAACCATCCTATCATAGGGGTTGACTTTTTGTGATATCCCTAGATTATAGTCTTAGGATCATTTTAGGGATTTCTTACCACCTATGTTCTTTCATGAAGATAAATCTCTAAAAAGGTTTAAAACAAAGGTTTTCACGCTGTCACACAAGAATAATTAATTGCCATTCAGAAATTGACAAGGATGAAATACCATGATAAGATCA
This sequence comes from Bacillus methanolicus, assembly GCF_028888695.1. Classification (NCBI taxonomy): domain Bacteria; kingdom Bacillati; phylum Bacillota; class Bacilli; order Caryophanales; family Bacillaceae; genus Bacillus; species Bacillus methanolicus. The sequence continues at coordinate 460 of NZ_PNFF01000007.1, forward strand.
GGAAATCGCTTTCTTCGTTATTACCTAATTGAAGTTGCTAACCGTTACCGCGACATAAAACTGAATTTTGAGAATATTACCCCAAAAAATATCGTGAGGGTTCCGAAACAGTTCCGAAACATCAACATAAAAGAGCACTCGATTAGATACATCAAATGTCATCTATTACGTTTTTATCAATGATAAGCTTCAATAAATTGATATTTTACGCTACTTCCTCCAATTGTAAGAAAAGAGTGCGTTTGCATTAAACCATCTTCTTTTTTTCGAATACCATTCATAAGCAGTCCGTCAGTAATTCCTGTTGCTACAAAAAAGCAATCATCTGATTTTACAATCTCATCTATTGTGAAAATTTTTCTTGGATCTGTTATTCCCATCGTAATACAGCGATCAAATTCTTCTTCGTTTTGAGGAGCAAGTCTTCCTTGGAAATCTCCCCCTAAACACTTCAGTGCGGTTGCAGCAATTACTCCTTCTGGAGCACCGCCAGTTCCTACTAATATATCAACGTCTACTTCTTCGAGTGCAGTACCTATTGCTCTTGTAACGTCACCATCAGAAAATAATTTGAGTCTAGCCCCTACATCTCTTACTTGTTGGATCAAATGATCATGACGTGGTCTATCCTGTATCATTACTGTTAATTCTTTCAAATCTTTCCCTAAAGCTTTAGCAACTGATTTCATATTTTCTGTTAAAGATGCGTCTAGATTTACGCAGCCTTTTGCTTTTGGGCCCACAGCTATCTTTTCCATGTACATATCTGGGGCATGCAGTAAACTTCCTCTAGTGGATGCAGCAATTACTGCTATTGAATTATCCATTCCTTTTGCCATTAAACCCGTTCCATCAACAGGATCTACTGCAATATCGAGTTGGGGTCCTTTTCCTGTTCCGAGTTCCTCTCCAATATAAAGCATAGGAGCTTCGTCCATTTCCCCTTCACCAATAACAATTAAACCACTCATATCAATGAGGTTCAGTCGATTTCGCATAGCTTCCGTACCAGCCCTATCAACTTCGTTTTTATTACCTTTTCCTATCCAAGGATAAGAGGCGAGAGCTGCTTGCTGTGCTACAGAGAGAAAATCCATAGCTAACGACTGGACACGTTTTTCGGTTTTCAATTCACTCATTTGATCACCTCCTGTGTTATTTATGACTTTCTATATTCGATATTACCTATACAAAATCTAGTATAACGTGTATAATATCAATTCGTAAGTATGCACTTTATTAACATATAGTATCGAATAGTATACTGTATTAAACGAGAGAGAGTTTTTCTAATTTTTATTTCGTTTTCAAGACCGATTTCCATGTAGTTTTTCCTCATTCACCCACACTTTATTGTTTAAGACATTTTCATGGACCGTGTGGTTTTATTTTTTTACGGTACGAGACTTCATTCCTTCATCTTTCATTGGACCGTCTTCTGAGAAACATCAATTCCTTCATGATTGAGCTTTTTCATAACTTTTGAACTCCTATACAGTTGGCGGGATTCGATATATTTTTTAAAATCTTCCTCGTACCGCCTTTGTTTTTCGACATGTAGTCTCCTCATTCTTTAGTCTATTACTCTATTAATCTGTGTCTACTATTTAATCTAGCATCACGGAAAAGCGTCTCTTGAAATTCAAGAGACGCTTTTCCAAGATTATGATTACAGAGCGTTTTTGATGATTTGTGCAATGTCTTGAACTGTAGCAACACGTGGGTTGCTTTGAGTACATACGTCTTCGAATGCGTTTTTCGCTAATAATTCGATATCCTCTTCTTTCACGCCCATTTCTGCATAGCCAGATGGGATACCGAAGTTTTTGTTATAGCGTTCAAGCGCTACAATTGCTCTCTCAGCAGCTGCTGCAGTGCTTAAGCCAGAAACATTCTCGCCTAAAAGCTCAGCAATGTGTGCGAAGCGCTCAGTTTTAGCAATTAGGTTGAATGCGCAAACGTGTGGCATATTAACTGAGTTACAGATTCCGTGTTGTAATTTGTAAACTCCACCTACTTGGTGAGAAATAGAGTGTACTAATCCTAAACCACCGTTGTTAAATGCCACTCCTGCCATGTATTGTGCATAAGCCATTGCTTCACGTGCTTCGATGTCTTCTCCGTTTGCCACCGCTTTTGGTAAGTATTCATTGATGAGTTTCATTGCTTGAATTGCAAATGCATCAGTAACTGGTGTAGCACCTTTTGCAACATATGCTTCAATTGCGTGTGATAATGCGTCCATACCAGTTGCGATTGTTAATCCAGCTGGTTTTTTCACCATTAATTCTGGGTCAACAATTGCTACAGTTGGAGTAATTTTCTCATCAATAACAGGCATTTTTACTTTACGTGCAGAGTCTGTAATAACTGCAAGAGATGTTGTTTCACTACCAGTACCAGCTGTTGTAGTGATTGCAACTACTGGAACGACTGGTTTTTCTACACTGTTTACACCTTGATAGTCATTGATTCTTCCGCCGTTTGCTGCAACTAAACCGATTGCTTTAGCTGTATCGTGAGAGCTACCTCCACCGATAGAAACAAGTGCATCACAGTTTTCTTGTTTGAATACATCTACACCTTCATGAACTTGTGTATCTGCTGGATCTGGTTGAGCTTTTGGGAAAATCGCAACATCAAGGCCAGCTTCACGAATGTTTTTAGCAACTTCTTCAGATAAACCTGTGCTATGAAGAAATGCATCTGTAACGATAAGCGCTTTCTTAGCTCCAATTTGCTTAAGTCTTGTTCCTACTTCCTTTACTGCACCTCGTCCAATTACGCTGGCTGGTGGAATGAAAAAGTTTGTCATTCTTACTACCTCCTATTTATGTAATTGTTTACAAAACTAGTTTAAATGCTAATCTAAATGTTTGTCAATATAGTTGTCGTAATGTTCTTAGTTTTCGAAATTATATTTTTTAGAAGGATCTGAATATTAATTTTATATAAAAAGCTCAAGGGAAAAACAACCTAATAAAAGATTTCCAAAGAAAAAGTGATTTTGACGCTTATATAGTGTGGAGGATTAAAGTGGAAGGGCAGGATTTAAATTTGACTTTGTAAAAAGGATTAAAGTTATATCATAAAACGACTGATCGACTAGATCCTAAGGCATCAAATTGTCTTAAAAAATGAAAGTTTTTTTGTGGTCAACTTGAAGCTTTTATAATAAAAGAGTAATAGAATAGGCAATAAATATAGATAAACTCAACGGTAGCAGTATTCCCGAAAGAGAGAGCTGCTTATGACCGTTTTTCAAGCATTGATGTTCGCTATTTCGTTTTTAAGCTAGATCGATATATTGCTTTAACATAAAAAAAGTAAATCCATCCTTGAGCCGGTAAGCGTTAAAGGTCTGGATTTACTTTTCTTTGGTTAGCTGATATCCCTCTTTTAAGGGAACCTTTTATTACATAACCGTTTGGTGTTGTATCATCGGCGGTCTTTTTTAATGTATATGTACCCGACATTTCCATAAAAGAAAACGATGACAGCATTCTTATTCATCATCCGACTCAGAATGGTATGGACGGATCAGACTGATAGCGTGTTTATAGATCATCATTTCTTCTTTTTTAACAGAAACGGCGATGGTGTATTGATCATATTCGGTAAGCTTCCCCTTTACTTTTAAACCGGAAACTAAATGAACGACAACCGATTGATTGAGAAATTTTTGATAAAGTCGCTTTTGAACATGATGGGGTTCTTTTTTTTGCGGTTTTTGCTTTAACTCCGTAGACATTCAACAACCTCCTTCGATTTATTGCTTTACTATTAAGTTAACTAATCTTTTGAAAATAAGCGAGAGAAAAATCATTGTTGCTGTTGTTCGAGCTTATGCACAAGAGTACGATTAAAGTCAGCTTCAGCTGCTCTTTAATGAACTTCAGTCCTTATGTTTAAACAATTCAAAGTTTAGTTTTCACTTTCACAATGGTTGTCATCATCCATTCAGGCCTATGTATAAAAATATTTCCTTTGACTAACATTGTCTACTTTGTATATGTTCTAGCAACAAAAAATCCCATCTTTAAAGGTGGGAATATTTATTCAAACAGATCATCAAAATATCTACAATAAGCCTTTATCAGTAAATATGGTTCTTAAAGCTTCGTTTACAATTTTAGACTTTGCTCCTCTTCCACCCTTTTTAGATAAACGGTCCAAAACTTGAGACAAATCTTTTTGGATATAAATTCCAGTTAACACTGTCTCGTTCTCTTTCTTTTTCATTCTTCCCTCAATCAATGCATCTAAGTAATCCACTTGCTTTTTGTCACCTGAAGAAACATTAACATTATCATTAATATTGATATAATTGTTATCCCCATTATTAATATCATTATTAATATCATTATTAATGTTTTCATTTATGATGTTATTATCATTAACTTTTTTATTAATATTATTGTTAGCAAAATCATCAAAACTTGCTAGGTTTCTATTTTTTCTTGCCATTATTCTTGTACCTCCTGTAATAAATTAAAATAAGCTTGTACCAATGGGTTTTTAAAATCAGTCAATGTTGCCGGTTTACGTTCGTAAGCAACACTTGCAGCAAATCTTACAGAACGAGGAATAACTGTTTCAAACATTCTGATGCCATTTTCCGCACAAAATCTTCTGCACTGTTGAAGGACTTCCGAGTGCAAGGTAGTTCTTTGATCTACAAGAGTAGCAACTACTCCCTTAATTTTTAATTTCGGATTATGCTGTTCTTTAAAATTATATATGGCATTTAAGATTTTGATTAAGGACCTCATGCTATATCCTTCAGGCTGAAACGGGATTAAGACACTTTCCGCGTACGAGAGGATGTTCCCTTGAACTAATCCTAAGTTTGGTGGGCTATCGATTAAAATATAGTCGTATTCTTTTTCAATTGTTCCCATAGCATTTTTAAGCATTTTAAATGGGGTCGGGTATTTTTCTCTGTTAGAAAGGACATCAAATTCCAAAAAACTCATATCATCATTTGCCGGCAAAACATCAATATTGGGATGAACATTAATAATCGCCTCTTTTGGATCGAGTTCTTCAACTAAGACATCATACAAAGTTTGTTCTACTGAATCAGGATTAATGCCAAACGAAACTAATACGTTTCCCTGGTTATCCGTATCAATAATTAAGACTTTTTTGTTATTGCATAAAGCTCCAGCTAGATTCGTGGTTATGCTGGTCTTTAAAACCCCACCTTTGTTAGTAGATACTGCAATGATTGGCATGTTTTCATCCTCCATTAACATTAATATTAATGTTAATTTTAAGACTATTATTATTGTGAATTTTAACATTTATAATAGAAAAAGAGAATAAAAAAAGAAGCCTTTGCAGACTACATGGCTTGTTATTAAATCTCATCTTAAATATAAACTATTGAAAATCAATATGTCTGTAAGTAAGCTTTCATACGATTTTAATTCATCTTTAAAAATTTGGTCTACGTACGATCTGTTTTTTCTGTCTGGTATATCGAATTTTCACCTTTAATACGTTTTACTTTCTCAAAAATAAAAAGATCAATAAATTCATAATTGCTTGTTTAATATCAGAAATCGATTCTTGTTCTTCGTACTCTAATAATGAGTTAACCCATGTTTTAAAGAATCGATTGCGTTTAAATGAAGATCCAGTCCTTCAACTTTAGACATTATTCCACTTCCTTTAATTTCGATATAAAAAAGAGCCAATCTTAGGCTCTTTATATTAACCAAAAATGTTATAAATTTTAAGCACCAATTGTTAATTGTTCAGTCCTTTCATACTTTCTTCTAACTCCTTCTTTTTCTTTAGGAATTCATCATCAGATAGTTCATCAACTTCCGATTCCTTTATTTCTAATACATTAAACAATTTAGTTTTAAACTCATTGAATTTCGTCAAAGCCTCATTTTTCTCCATATCAAATTGATTCTGCATTTCTTCTATAGCTTTTTGTTTGACAAACCAATCAGGCTTTGGCTCTTTCCATTTCCGGAAATAGGAGATTAAATGAGTAAGAATCGTTTGATCTTCCGAAGTTGTGGCCATCTTATTAGAATTATTATTTGCAGAAGAATTTAATACAGTTGTTATGTATCCGATTGGGTTTTCTATGTCTGTTCGTCCTTGGATCTTCTCCATTAAAAGAAGAACGTTTTCTTGTCCGTATTTTTCCCACGATTTAACAAGTTCATCAGACACTTGAACACCCATTTTTAAACCAAATTTTTTGACCTGTTCAGCAAAGGTATTTGGTAGTTGAAACTCTTCTAAATTCTCTTCAAAAAGCGATAATTGCGGGTTGTTCTTTTTCTTAGTCGGAAATATCAAAAATTTAATTTTATTAACTCGGCGACCCATTTTAATTTCTTCAATTTCAAAAGTGATATCCGTCTTTTTCTTTAATTCTTTTTGGGCCGGCACCAGAACGCGCTGTTTAAAATTACCATACGCCGGGTAGATATCTTCGGCTCCAAGCATTTTGCGTAAATCATCGAGAAGGAAGGTTCGTTCTTGAAGCTTTTCATACTGTTTTAAAAGTTCATATATGCGTATGGCATAAGAACTTTTCAGTTTAACAACGTTTTCTAACTTATAACTCGTAAACTCTTTTTTTAATTCCAAAAGATACGGTCGTAAAAATGGATCGAACCTAATATCAATGGTTCCTTCAGATTCGTTATAAGCAACATAACTCAGCCAAGCAACCTGTATTACCTTTTTATTGATACGAACTTCAAATACTTTCTGCATCAGTTCTTTTGTAATTTTCCTTAATTCTGTATATTTAGGAGAACCTTTGAGGCCTAGCAATTTATTAAACTCTTTAACGGGTAGCGTATATGTTTTGAAGTCAGAATCAGTCGGCCGAATGTTACTGGCCAGACAAAGGATAATCTTCTGTTCCACTACCCCCAGTTTATAATTTGCTTCAATAAGCATGTTTGACTTCGTTACAAAGTTACTGGTCTTTGTTTCAATTAATTTTGTTGCCAACACCAAGATTTCCCTCCTTCCCATAGACTAATTATGACAAATTCTGAACTATAACGAAAGTTTTTTCTTGTTATAGATGACTTAAAATATATAAAGCACCATTTTTGTTATACTTCAAACCAAAAATGTTATATATGCACCATTTTTGTTATAGATAGCACCATTTTTGTTATAGTTAAGGAACCAAAAAAGTTATAGTTAACACCATTTTTGTTATACTTCAAACCAATTAAGTTATAGTTAGCACCAAAAATGTTATAGTTAAACGTCAAAAACCCTTATTTTTACTGGTTTTTTAGACACCGAAAACAATAAAATATTTAAAATATTTAAAACGTATTATTGTAAAACAACAAAACAAAGATGTGTGGAAAAATTTTTTGATGTTATTTACTCAACTTTCGCACACAGATATTGTCAGACATCTCTTGATGTAATTGGGTAAAGACGCAATCCATTCTTGTACTTTACTTTTAAATAATTCCATGTTCAAACAAACATTAGCTTCTGCTAATGTTTGGAAGATCGCTAGTAATTGATTCAATGCACTCTCTAGATTCATATCTTTTACATCTTCACATAATAGAAAAAAGAGATTTCCAATCGTTTTAGGATCGTTGTTTTGTCTACGCTCCCACTCTAAGAGTATAAAGCGAGTAAACACAATCGTTGTATGACTAATCAACAGATCATACGAACGACCTTGAAATTCTTTTGCTAGGTTAAGCAATGATTTGGTACACTTGAAAAATGTTTCGATGTCCCAGCGCATCCCGTAAATACGCACAATTTCTTCATCTGAAAGTGTGGTATCTGTACTCAAAATGGCTAACCATTCACTCTTTTTATTGCGGTTACGCACGAATACAATCTTGACTTGTCGTCCTTTTGCAAGATGAACATGGATCGAACCGAGTAGGTCTTTCTTTTCCATGGTACGCTTTGCTTTTTTAAAGAGTTCATCCAGCGTATGGGCTTCACCATCTATGAAATAACGTTGTTTTAGCTGCTTGACCATACCAATGACAAATAAACCTTTATCCGTGATTTTTTCAATCAAAGGCTCATGCGTAAACCAAGTATCCATTAACACATAATCAGCTGTAATTCCTGCATTTAAGGCATGATCCAATAAAGCAGAGACAACGCTCGGCTTATCTTGTTGTGCTTCAAGACGACGCTTGTAGCCGGAAGTGCGTTTATCAATGGATTCATCGACCCCGTTAAGTTGATTTTCCTTTTTCGCTGAACTCAATAAAGCAAAGTCTACAGGTAGAAAAGAATATCCATCAGACCAACCAAGAGTAAGCAACTGAAACCCCTTATAGAATCGTTTCTCTGTATGATCAAATACTCGTGAAAGAAGTTCAACAGACTTGCTTCGGTTGCGTGAAAAGAGTGAATCATCAACAATAAACACCTTCACTCTGTTGTTTGATGTAAGCTTTTTTATACGTCCAGTAAGATCTTGACATAAGGAAAGTAAAAAAGTTCGCCAAGCATAAGTAGATGAATTTAGAAAACGGTAGATCGTATCTTTTTTAGGTAAGTCCACGGCTTTCTTACTTTGAAGTGCTTGAAACCAATTTTTATATTGGAAAACAAGCAAAAAAATAAGACGGAAAATAGATAAGCATGAATAACCAAATCCCTTAGTAATTCTCGCTTTTCTCAAATGTTTGCCTATATTTAATTCAGAAAATCTTCGTTCAAGTTCTTTTGGTAGTTGTGCAAAAGTATCTTTTTTCGTTATCATAATGGTGACACCTTCTTTGGTATTTGGTTTGATCACCATAATTTTACCAAAAGATAGGTGTCTTTTTCTTTTAAAAAAATAAAATCAATAAAAAACAAGAGAAATAATGAAAGACGATATAAAACAGTCATATCAAGAGTTGCAATAAGATATTACTCTGCGAAAGTTGAGTTATTAACATAAACACAATATTGAAAATATAGCCACCTTTTTATGAGGTGGTATTTTTTTCAACATAATGTAAACTATGTGGTATTTTATCAGTAGAAATGGTATTCTTTAGATAATAAATTCAACATAGTTTATTAAAGGATTACATAAAGAAAATTCAACATAGTTTATTGAGGTGTAGGGAAATGCTTGAACAATTTGAGCAGTATTTGTTGAATGAGAAAAAAAGTGAAAATACGTTGAAAGGATATTTACAGTCAGTCGCAGGATTTCTTAAATGGTTTGATCAATCAAAGGATGTAGAATTTAAGCAACTTCATCGAGAAAATGTCCAAGAGTATATTTCATTTTTAAAAACGGTTAAGAACGTAAAACCAAAGACGATTAATACTAAATTAAATGCTTTGGTTAAATTCAATGAATTTTTAGTAGAAACGAACGTTCAACGGGATATGGTTTTAACGAAAAAGGATTACATGAAGGTGCAGCAACAATATGCTTCGTTGGCCAAGGTGAAACTAAAGGACGTAGAGAAATTTCGGCAGTTGGTGTTAGATAGTGGAAACAAACGAAATTATGCATTGGTTACTCTTTTGGCTTATGCAGGGTTGCGAATTTCTGAGGCATTGAATCTAAAAATGCAGGATTTCAACCTAGTTTCTAGAGAAATCACCGTTCGAAGTGGCAAGGGAGATAAGTTTAGGGTAGTATTTATGAATGACAAAGTAAAAGCTGCTCTCCAGTCATGGTTAAAGGAGCGAAAAGAAAAAGGAATTGAGCATGATTTTCTCTTTGTTAGTAATCGTAATCAACCTTTAAACCGCACAACGATCAATAAACTGTTTAAAGAGTATTCGGAACCTATCGGTAAAGACATTACCCCGCACGATTTACGGCATTTTTTTTGTTCCCATGCGATTAGTAGAGGATTGAGCGTTCATGAAGTAGCGAATCAGGCGGGGCATTCCAATATTCACACTACGCTCTTATATACAAATCCGACAAAAGATGAACTTATTCAAAAAATGAATCAACTTTGAACTACTCACCGTTTAACGACCTTACGGTCTGTTTGAAGCGGGAGATTCCTACGAACACCGAAGTAACCTTCAGTTATCTTAGTAGGTTAGCCCCGTCGCACCGACGGTTAGAAGCCTTATAGCTTCAATTTTAAGATTTAAGCTTGCGTTAATATCTCGATCATGATGGGTTCTACAAGAAGGACAGTCCCATTCACGCAATCCCAGATTTTTAACGTCTTTGTTTTGATAGCCACAATTTGAACAAAGCTGACTGGAAGGAAAGTTTTTTGCAACAGTTACTACTTGTTTTCCATACCATTTTGCTTTATATTCAAGCATGCTTTTGAATTGTGACCATGATATTTCGTTAATGGCTTTTGTAAGATGACGATTCTTTAACATATTGGATATAGACAAGTCTTCCATTCCGATAATATCGTGGTTTTTGACTATTTCGGTTGGAACCTTGTCTAAAAAATCTTTTCTTGCATTGGCTATTTTTTCGTGTATACGAGCAACTTTCTTTTTTGCTTTATACCAATTTGCACCGCCAACGGTTCGTCTACTCATAATCCGTTGTGCTTTCGCTAATTTTTCCTCTAAGGAGCGGAAAAATTTTGGATTGGAGTAGGTTGTTCCATTGGAAAGAATTGCAAAATCTTTAATTCCAACGTCAATCCCAATAGATGAACGGGTTTTTGGCCATTCAGATACTTCTGTCTCCGTTCCCAGAGAAACAAAGTATTTACCCGAAGGATTACGCCGTATTGTTGCATTTAGGATACGTCCTTCTACTTCGCGGCTTTTGGCAAAACGAACAAGTCCAAGTTTAGGAATTTTCATATAGTTGCCTTCAACAGCTATATTTCCATTTACATGTTTTGTTGTGTAAGATTGAACCGGATTCTTTTTAGACTTAAATCGAGGCTGTTTGTTTTGTTTGTTGTAGTATCGAACATAAGAGTCGGCAAGATTTTCAACTGATTTTTGCAACGCAATACTATCCACTTCCTTCAAAAATTCATACTGTTTTTTAATTCAGGAAGTGATTTTATGGTTTCTTCCTTGGTGAAGTACTCACCCTTCCAATTATTCTTTGGTAGCTGACCGTTTTGAACCATTTCTGCGCAAATATGCCAGTAAGCGTCCTTTGCTTTGTGCTTAGCAAGAAAAAAGTTAAAAACGAACCTTGAACAGCTAATCGTTTTGTTAATGAGTTCCATTTGTTTCTTGTTTGGATAGATGCGAAATTTATAGGCTTTGTTAACAATCATGATGTTCACCTCACTTTAATTAAGAACATTTGTTCCTATTATAGCATAGTGAGGAAGGTTTTGGCTATCGCCAACCGACATTCATCCCCCATTTATTCATTGGGCTTTGCCCTTCCCATTCCTTGAAGTGGGAGTCTTCTGTCGGGTAACGATAAAGGATTTGATAGGCTTGATATCGAATACGTATCATATGGGAGGGGAGGAATAATGAAGGAATACTCTACGAAAGATATATCCAATATTGTGGGCATAGCGACTCCAACTGTACGGAAGTATGCTCAAGCTCTCGAAAAGGAAGGGTACGTATTTACTAGAAATGAAAATGGCTTTCGGATATTCGTTGATGAGGATATTGAAATACTCCAACAAATGAAACAAATGTCAAACGAATCGGGCATGAATATTGTCCGTATTGCGTCTACGCTTATAAATCAACGAAAACAAAATCAAGTCGATACGATACAAAATGAATCGGAAGTCGCTACACCTGTAAAAAGTGAAGCAAAAGAAGAGGAAATTCTTAATATAGATCGTATTGATAAGAAATATGAAGCGTTATTGAAGGAAATACAGGAACTAAAGCAACTCGTGAGGGAACAACAAGCATATATTGACGAGCGTTTAGAGAAAAGAGATCAAATGATTACACAATCCATTCGGTCGCTTCAAGAACAACGACAAGCTTTGCTTGAGGCGAGTACATCCAAAGAGAAAAGAGGATTTTTTGCGAGATTGTTTGCAAAAAGACTCTAAAGATATAATAAGACTTTTTGCTACTCATAGTAATAGTAGTGTATTTACTAATACTATATGACAAAAAAGTGCGTACTTACAAATAAAAGCTATAGATATTATACTTGTATCTATATAGAGGATTATTACCATAGGAAATAAAGGTGATCGCAACGGACTTTTTACATGGTTGGAATAGATCCTGAAGATTGGAGCATGATGGAGCCACTTTTTCGAGATACAGCTGTAGAAAAAGGATATTTTTATGCAGGAAAATTCATAAAAGAAAGCCGAGGTATTAAGTTATGATCAAGATTGCACCTTCCATTCTTTCAGCTAACTTTGCACGACTTGAAGAAGAAATAAAAGATGTTGAACGGGGCGGAGCCGATTACATTCATGTTGATGTTATGGATGGTCATTTTGTGCCAAATATAACAATTGGCCCATTAATTGTTGAGGCAATTAGACCTGTCACAAATTTACCTTTAGATGTGCATTTAATGATAGAAAATCCAGATCAATACATTGGGACGTTCGCCAAAGCAGGTGCTGATATATTATCTGTCCATGTTGAAGCTTGTACTCATTTGCACAGAACCATTCAATATATTAAATCTGAAGGCATAAAAGCTGGAGTGGTATTAAACCCTCATACTCCCGTCTCAATGATCGAGCATGTGATAGAGGATGTTGACCTTGTATTGCTTATGACGGTTAATCCAGGCTTTGGGGGACAATCTTTCATTCATTCTGTCCTACCCAAAATAAAACAAGTTGCTAACATCGTAGAAGAGAGAAATTTGCAGGTTGAAATTGAAGTAGACGGTGGAGTAAATCCTGAAACGGCTAAACTTTGCATAGAAGCAGGAGCCAATGTCCTTGTTGCAGGTTCAGCCATATATAATCAAGAGGATAGAAGTCAAGCCATTGCAAAAATTAGAAATTGAAAATGAAGACATTGGACTAGTAAAATTACATTTTTGTCGATTTCCTTATCAAAAGGACTGGAAACTATACCTTTCTAAAGATCCTTCTTTGTCTTTTATAGAGTGATGATAGAAATTTATTCAGTGCGGTGGACGATTCGAAGCCTTCTTTAGAGAATTTAAACAGTGTCTGAAAGGATTATTCGAAGATGTCAAAGATGAGATGATTGAAAAAATCTTGCTGAACGTTTATAGGACTGTTCGAGGAGCTTCCAGGTTGTCATTATGGCCATCGGAATCATTCAAAACTCCCCAGAATCAATATCTGAGGGAGCTATTTGAATTTTTATGTTCAAGATTCAGGATTTCTTCTTAGCTTCTTTCTGTAATATCTCAGGTTTCTTTATTAGCTGGACCAATGGCAAACAATTTTTGTATTTATCATTTGGCTTATTCCTAACTATAAAGAAAGACTTCTTGCTAAATGGTAGATGGACAAATCAACCGTATGCTTATCTTTCACAGCTTCTTCAAAAGGTGTATGAATCAGTTGACCATTTTTCAATCCCACCATCAGACCTTTTTTACCTTCAACCAGTAAATCCACGGCTTTTGCACCCATCTGGCTGCTCATCATTCGGTCGTAAGCACTAGGAGATCCCCCACGTTGAATATGCCCAAGTATGGTTACCTTTGTGTCAAATCCTGTTTTCTCTTTAATTGCTCTACCGATTTCTATTCCACCTACTCCATTAAATGCCCCTTCCGCAACCACAATAATGCTATGCGTTTTTCCTCGCTGATATCCTTGTTTAATACGGTCAATTACATCTTCCACATCATGGTCGGCTTCTGGGATAATAATCGATTCTGCCCCCGCACACATTCCTGCCCATAGAGCTATGTCTCCTGCATCGCGTCCCATTACTTCAACGACATAGATACGATCATGAGAGGCTGCCGTATCACGAATTTTATCAATCGCTTCCACAGCTGTGTTCACAGCAGTATCAAATCCAATTGTATATTCCGTCCCTGCAATGTCATTGTCAATGGTTGCTGGAATACCAATGGTTGGAAATCCTTGGGCAGTTAATTTTCTCGCACCTTCAAAAGTGCCATCTCCGCCAATCACGATTAAGCCATCAATGCCCTCTTTTTTTAGTTGTGCTAAAGCCTGTTGTTGCCCTTCAGCTGTTTTAAACTCTTTACAGCGTGTAGTTTGTAAGATAGTGCCTCCTCGGTGAATAATATCACCAACACTTCCGAGGTTCATTGAAATAAAATTCCCATTCATTAAACCTTTGTAGCCATTTTTTACACCATAAACATCTAGTCCTTTAAAGATTCCTCTTCGAACGACTGCACGAATAGCAGCGTTCATTCCTGGTGCATCTCCGCCGCTAGTTAATACAGCAATCTTATTCATTCTTGTTTTCCTCCATATCTTCTATTTCTTAGATACAAACCACGATGTTTATTTGTAATGCCTGATTAAATGAACGAATTTTCTGATATAACCTCTCGTTTGTTTACTGTTTCAAGTTTGAGAAAAGAAGTCGAAAAAGAAAAACGAGAACAAAAACAGAAAAAAAGAGGACGTTATTGAGATCTTGAAACAATTATCTCATCCTGAACGCCTCATCGGAATTGTGATCAATATGTGGAAACCCTACAAAACAGCAATTGAAACCCGCCTTACCGCATGTGCTAGTGGTCATTGATGAGTTCCATGGATTCAATCGTTCATCAAAGCGTTGGAAGAGGTTCGCAAGCAGGTTCAGGTGAAGCTCAGCAAAGAACGCCACTGGCTGCTTTAAAATAAGATAAGAAGTTGTTTGCAAAACACTTTGTGAGGATTTCACAGAAGAACAAGAACGGCTGAAAAATTGGCCAGAGACCAATTCAGAATTGGCATAGGCCATTTTCTTACACCAAAAGTTGCGCACATTGTACCGTTGGCCGGAACTTCGAAGGTGCATTATCCTTCCTTGTCGAGTAGGAAAGTGCCGTCTTGAACTCTTCTGTGGATTTAACTGCTGAACACTATCGGAGCTTGCTTTCAAAAATTATGAACTATTTCCTGTACAAGATCTCCAATGCTAAAACAGCCGATTAAACAAGGGCAAGACTTTTAGAGAAGCTTTTTAAAATGAGAAACGACATTTTCGACTGTAAAACCGTATTCTTCAATTATTTTATCTCCTGGTGCTGAGGCCCCAAATTGATCAATGGCGAGGACGTTACCGTTATCACCAACATATTTACTCCAACCTAAGGAAGCCCCCATCTCAATACCAAGACGTGCTTTTACGTTTTTTGGAAGTACACTTTCTTTGTATGCATCAGATTGTTTTTCAAAACGATCCCAGCTAGGCATACTAACAACTGAAACATAAATACCTTCTTTTTCCAGCGCTACTTGTGCTTCAACAGCTAAAGCAACTTCAGAACCAGATGCTAATAACAAACCAGCAACTTCACCTTTTGCTTCAGAGATCACATATGCACCTTTTTTAACACCCTCATACGCTTTTTCAGAATCAACAAGTGTTGGTAAATCTTGACGCGAGAGGATAAGAGCGGTTGGTTCGTCTTTACTTTCTAACGCCAATTTCCAAGCTGCAGCTGTCTCATTGCCATCAGCCGGGCGAATTGTAGAGATACCAGGCATTGCACGTAAGGATGCCAATTGTTCAATTGGTTCATGTGTTGGTCCATCTTCACCTACAGCAACGCTATCATGTGTAAAGACATAAATAACAGGTAGTTTCATTAATGCTGAGAGACGAATTGCCGGACGTAAATAATCGGAGAATACAAAGAATGTTGCTCCAAATACTTTCACGCCACCGTGTAGGGCCATTCCGTTGACAGCAGCACCCATCCCAAATTCACGAACACCAAACCAAATATTTCGTCCACTGTAATCTGCAGCGCTGAAATTTGCTTCCCCTTTTAGCAATGTTTTATTAGATGAAGCTAAATCCGCGGAACCGCCAAGTAGTTGCGGAACATTTTTCGCTAGGGCATTCAACACTTCACCACTGGAAGAACGAGTAGCAAGTTTATGTTCTCCTACATGGTAAACAGGAACATCAGCATCCCAGCCTTCTGGGAGTTCACCATTAATCGCTTGTTCTAATTCTTTTGCAAGTGCTGGATATGCTTTTTTATATTGTGCGAATAACTCATTCCATGCTTGTTCCTTCTTCTCTGCTGCTTCTTTTAATTCTCTAAAATATTCTTTTACTTCTTCAGGAATATAAAAATCCTCTTCATACTTCCAGTTGTAATGTTCTTTTACAAGCTTTATTTCGTCTTTTCCAAGTGGTGAGCCGTGCGAATCAGACTTGCCACCTTTATTTGGTGAACCATATCCAATTATTGTTTTGACTTCAATTAATGTTGGTTGGTCTTCGTTGTTTTTCGCTTCAGCTATCGCTTTTGCAATTGAATCGATATCATTGCCGTCCTCAACACGAAGTACTTGCCAGCCGTATGCTTTAAAACGATCTTGAACACTCTCACTAAATGACATATGAAGATCGCCATCAAGAGAAATATCATTTGAATCGTATAATACAATTAAACGACCAAGTTTAAGGTGTCCTGCAAGTGAAGCTGCCTCTGCAGATACACCTTCCATCAAGTCACCATCGCCACAAATGCTGTATGTGTAGTGATCAATTATATTAAATTTATCACGATTGTATTTAGACGCTAAGTGTCTTTCAGCCATCGCCATCCCAACTGCCATGGCAATACCTTGCCCTAACGGACCTGTTGTGGCATCAACCCCAGGTGTATGGCCAAATTCAGGGTGACCAGGTGTTTTGCTTCCCCATTGGCGGAAGTTTTTCAAATCTTCTAATGATAGATCATAACCAGTTAAATGTAATAGGCTGTATAGTAACATGGATCCGTGGCCCGCTGACAATACAAAACGGTCACGATTAAACCAATTCGGGTTGCTTGGATTGTAATTCATAAATTTTGTCCAAAGTGTATAGGCCATTGGGGCAGCCCCCATTGGCATCCCCGGATGGCCTGATCCAACCTTTTCAATTGCATCGATTGATAGAGTTCTAATAGTTTGAATGGATAACTGATCAATATCTATTTTTTGTTGGAGCACGATTTCCCCTCCCCTAATGTCTGTTTTTATTAAGCTTTACCTGAAGATCCAAATTCACGCATTTTACCTTTAATGGTTTCTTTAATCGCTTCCCGGGCCGGTGTTAAAAATTTGCGCGGATCAAACAGCTTAGCATCGTTATTTAAAACTTCTCGAACGGCTTTTGTAGCAGCAATTTGGCTTTCTGTATTTACGTTAATTTTTGCTGTACCAAGCGAAATAGCTTTTTGGATATCTTTTGTTGGAATACCTGTACCACCGTGGAGAACAAGAGGAACACCTGTTAATTCCATAATTTCTTTCATCCGATCAAAACCAAGGTTTGGTTCACCTTTATACGGACCATGGACAGAACCTAACGCAGGTGCAAAGCAGTCTACTCCTGTTTCACGAACTAATTGCTCACATTCTGAAGGAACAGCATAAAATGATTCAGCTACTACATCATCTTCTTGTCCACCGATACGACCTAGCTCTGCTTCAACAGATACGCCAACAGCATGTGCTATTTCAACCACACGTTTTGTTAATTCAATATTTTCTTCAAGTGGAAGATGGGAACCATCGATCATAACAGATGTAAATCCAGCATGGATGGCTTGTACACATTTCTCAAGGCTTGGACCATGGTCAAGATGAATAGCAACTGGTACCGTTACGTTATATGCATCCATTAATGATTTGACCATATCGACAATTAACTTAAATCCACCCATGTAATTAGCAGCACCTACAGATACCCCGATAATAAC
>NZ_PNFF01000008.1 GCF_028888695.1 Bacillus methanolicus
CAACCAAACTGGTATTGTTTGGTAATAACAGTTATGACCGTGCGCAAAATCTCCACTCATCTCACGGTCGCTAACCCTCCCATGTATCACCGGATTGGGATCCATACATTCCTTCGTCCTGCGTATCCATGAGGTGGAGGTCGGATAAGCTCCTCAGCTGGGTCATAAGCCCGTATGGTAAAAATAAACTCCGACTCGGCACTATTGGTGTTTGTCTTTAGAAATACTTGAAGTATTCGATAGTAATTTGATTAACAAATTGGTTAATAAATCGGTTTAAGCAACTTGTAATGTAATTTGAGGCAAGCCTTGCAATAATTTTGAACCATCAAATTCACACTGTTTTTGACCAATGACAAATAAGACACGTAATAGCTTACAACACAAAGCGATGAGAGACTGTTGCTTTTTTAAAGGCCTTTCAGATCGTTTTGTATAGTATTGATGTAAAGCTTTAAAAGTTGGATTATGGGCAACGAGTGGCCGAATCGCTAGGTACAGAGCTTTACGCAGCCTGCTTCGTCCCCGTTTCGTTATTCTGGTTTGTCCTTTAAATTTTCCAGAACTATGCTCACGTAATGAAAGGCCTGCCAGATTAACTAATTGCTGAGGGTGACTGTACTTTGTGAGATCACCCACTTCAGCGAAGAATAGAGCGACTGTTGTAACACCTAACCCAGAAATATTCATCATTTGCTTAGCACCTGGGATCGTTTCTACAAGAGCTTCTAGCTCCTGATCCAACTCTTCCAACTGCGTTTGATAAAGCTCATATTGGTCAATCAGATATTCCATTTCACGTTTGGCAAACTGAATCCCGATTTGAATTCCAATGCTCTTTTTGGCCGTTTCCACTAGTTTCGTTGCTCGCTTCATTCCAACTCCTCGTTGTACAAATGGCTTCCACTTTGAGAGAATCTCTTCAGGTGTCATTTCTTTAATTTGAGAAGGAAATGGAAACAGTTTTAGCGTGCAAAGAGCTGCTTTTCCTTCCCAATCCCCGAAAACATCGAAAAACTCCGGAAAATAACGTTGAATCAAATTTTGAATACGTCCTTCTGTGATGGCAAGCTGTTGAGTGAGCTGATCTCTTATTTTGACGCCTTCTCTTAGTTCCGCGTAAATGCCGTCTAAGAGATTTGGTACGGAGTATCGGCCGTCTTTAATCAGCTGTGCAATCACTCTGGCGTCTTTTGTATCGTTTTTTGTTGGAGAGTTGTCATCAAGCTCTTTGCTTTTCTTTACATGCATCGGATTGACTAGCACAAAGTCATAGCCCTTTGCGGTAAGGAAATAAGCGAGATTTAACCAGTAGGGCCCGGTTGGTTCAACCCCAAAAATCACATGGTTCTTATCATTTTCTTTTTGGTGTCGATTCACCCAATCTAAAAGCATTTGGAAACCATGTATGCGATTTTCAAAGATCAAGCGTTTTCCAAATTCAATTCCTCGATCGTCTTGTGCCCGTGCCACGTGTTTGTCTTTGGCAATATCAATGCCGATTATTAATGTTGATGGTGTGATTTGCGAGATTTTTCGATTTTGAGTATAATTCATTATTGAGTCCTCCTTGG
>NZ_PNFF01000009.1 GCF_028888695.1 Bacillus methanolicus
GTTTCAAACCTTTTAGGTTAAGTTAGAAAGGGCGCACGGTGGATGCCTTGGCACTAGGAGCCGATGAAGGACGGGACTAACACCGATATGCTTCGGGGAGCTGTAAGTAAGCATTGATCCGGAGATTTCCGAATGGGGAAACCCCCTATCCGTAATGGGATAGGATCCTAACCTGAATCCATAGGGTTAGGAGGGCAGACCCGGGGAACTGAAACATCTAAGTACCCGGAGGAAGAGAAAGCAAACGCGATTCCCTGAGTAGCGGCGAGCGAAACGGGAACAGCCCAAACCAAGAGGCTTGCCTCTTGGGGTTGTAGGACACTCTGTATGGAGTTACAAAGGAACGGGGTAGACGAAGAGGTCTGGAAAGGCCCGTCAGAGAAGGTAACAACCCTGTAGTCGAAACTTCGTTCCCTCCTGAGTGGATCCTGAGTACGGCGGGACACGTGAAATCCCGTCGGAAGCAGGGAGGACCATCTCCCAAGGCTAAATACTCCCTAGTGACCGATAGTGAACCAGTACCGTGAGGGAAAGGTGAAAAGCACCCCGGGAGGGGAGTGAAAGAGAACCTGAAACCGTGTGCCTACAAGTAGTCAGAGCCCGTTCATGGGTGATGGCGTGCCTTTTGTAGAATGAACCGGCGAGTTACGATCACATGCAAGGTTAAGTCGAAAAGACGGAGCCGCAGCGAAAGCGAGTCTGAACAGGGCGAATGAGTATGTGGTCGTAGACCCGAAACCAGGTGATCTACCCATGTCCAGGGTGAAGTCCAGGTAACACTGGATGGAGGCCCGAACCCACGCACGTTGAAAAGTGCGGGGATGAGGTGTGGGTAGCGGAGAAATTCCAATCGAACTTGGAGATAGCTGGTTCTCTCCGAAATAGCTTTAGGGCTAGCCTCAAGTGTAAGAGTCTTGGAGGTAGAGCACTGTTTGGACTAGGGGCCCTCATCGGGTTACCGAATTCAGACAAACTCCGAATGCCAAAGACTTATCCTTGGGAGTCAGACTACGAGTGATAAGATCCGTAGTCAAAAGGGAAACAGCCCAGACCACCAGCTAAGGTCCCAAAGTATACGTTAAGTGGAAAAGGATGTGGAGTTGCTTAGACAACCAGGATGTTGGCTTAGAAGCAGCCACCATTTAAAGAGTGCGTAATAGCTCACTGGTCGAGTGACTCTGCGCCGAAAATGTACCGGGGCTAAACGTATCACCGAAGCTGTGGGTGGACACCGTTGGTGTCCGCGGTAGGAGAGCGTTCTAAGGGCGTTGAAGCTAGACCGCAAGGACTGGTGGAGCGCTTAGAAGTGAGAATGCCGGTATGAGTAGCGAAAGATGGGTGAGAATCCCATCCACCGAATGCCTAAGGTTTCCTGAGGAAGGCTCGTCCGCTCAGGGTTAGTCGGGACCTAAGCCGAGGCCGAAAGGCGTAGGCGATGGACAACAGGTTGATATTCCTGTACCACCTCTTTTCCGTTTGAGCAATGGGGGGACGCAGGAGGATAGGGCAAGCGCGCTGCTGGATTAGCGCGTCCAAGCAGTTAGGCCGCT
>NZ_PNFF01000012.1 GCF_028888695.1 Bacillus methanolicus
ATTTATGATACTCAGTGGTGCCGAGGACCGGAATCGAACCGGTACGGTAGTCACCTACCGCAGGATTTTAAGTCCTGTGCGTCTGCCAGTTCCGCCACCCCGGCATTTGGAGCGGAAGACGGGATTCGAACCCGCGACCCCCACCTTGGCAAGGTGGTGTTCTACCACTGAACTACTTCCGCACTCCATATGTGCGGGTGAAGGGAGTCGAACCCCCACGCCTTGCGGCGCCAGATCCTAAGTCTGGTGCGTCTGCCAATTCCGCCACACCCGCTAAATATTAATGGTGAGCCATGGAGGACTCGAACCTCCGACCCTCTGATTAAAAGTCAGATGCTCTACCGACTGAGCTAATGGCTCTTATTTTTATTGCATTTAAGAGTTTGTCTTCAAAGCCAATTATAAGATACAGGCTCACCATCCAGTTTAGCAACGCCCCAACTCAGGTAGTTCAATTGTTAAACTGGTGCCGGCGAGAGGAATCGAACCCCCAACCTACTGATTACAAGTCAGTTGCTCTGCCAATTGAGCTACACCGGCTCCATATAACTTGTCCATAAATTGTATGGTGGAGGATGACGGGATCGAACCGCCGACCCCCTGCTTGTAAGGCAGGTGCTCTCCCAGCTGAGCTAATCCTCCGTTATAAA